>JBFMEM010000096.1:0-3889 GCA_040753335.1 Microcaldota archaeon | reverse complement strand
TCCGGTTCCTCCGGCGGCTATGCTTGCCGTGTACCAGATCGTGTAAACGGTTGCTCCGCTGCTGTTCGTCAGCAGAAAGGTATAGTTCGCGGTTCCAGCGGCTGTTCCAACGTTTCTGACGCTTCCCCGCATGCACATTCGGTCTCCCGGCGGGAAACTCGTTTTTGACGTAATGCAAGTCGAATCGGCCAGCACTGCGTTGTCGACCGTAAACAACGGTGCCGGCGCTTCAAGCGTAAAGGAAGTGGTACGGGTGCACGTGCCCGAGCAGGGGCTAATGACTGCTTCATAGGTGTAGCTTCCGGTTGCCCACGAAGACGACGTGGCACAACTCTTTGTTTTGGAACTGCTGGATCCCGGCGACGGCGACGCGGAGTCCGCCGCGTTGCAAACTATTGTTCCACTGCTTCCTCCCCTTCTTATTTGATAGGTGATTGTCGTTGTTCCGGAGCCGGTTCCCGTGTTTTGCACGGTTGCCTTCATGTAAACTGTTTCTCCTTTGACAAAGCGGTCTTTCGCGCTGCCGCGGCTGTCCTGCGTTCTGATGCTTGTTAACGAGAAGGCAGGCGAGGCGGCGGTCACGGTGAACGTCGTCGTTTTTTCGCACGCGCAAGTCGACGTCGGGACGCAGCCCGAAGCGATTCTGGCTTTGTAGGTGTAAGTTCCTGCTGGAAACGACGAGGGCGATAGGGTTACCGGCGTACTCGAGTACGCGTCGCTCATCGAGTTTACGGAAATCGTTTTTGACACTGGCCCGTATTTTTTTGTGCCAGCGAGGCCGCCAAGCCATAGTTCGTGGTATACTGTTGCATAGGCGGCGGTGCTGCCGAAATTGCTTACCCTGGTTCTGAGCGTCACGGCGTCGCCTTGCCTGAAACTCGTTTGAGCCACGCCCGCGCTGTTCAAGACTTTCAAGTCGTAGCAGATTGAAAACGCCGCGGCGGCCTGCGCGCTTGCCGACGCAAACAACACGAGAACGAAAAAAACGATTGTAAACTTGGCTAGCTTCGCGGTTTTCATCCGTCCCACCTCACGCTAAGGTAATCCCGGAAGTTGCCCCGCAACAATGTCCAAAGTACTCTATTTAAAGATTTGCTTTTTTGCATGAATTTAAACAGAGCTTGGCTAGTCATTTGCATGCAGAAAACAATTTACTTGGTGATCGCGCTAGCGTTTTTCGCCCTCGGTTGCGTGCAGGAGGCTTCCCAGCCGCTTGCGTCGCCGAGTGTTTCAGTGGCGGCTTCGTCTACGTTGTCGTCGACTCCGTTCGCTACTTCCACGCCCGCGCCTTCGGTTGCCGCGGCGCGGTTTTTGAAGGGAGTGAGCCTTTCTCCCAAGAGCTTTGAAGCAGCTGACTTCACGGAGTTTTTCCAGCGCGCGAATGAAGCGGGGCAGGTCGTGAGCTGGGCGGGCGACTGGAACGAACTCGCGGGGCAGGGCGGGCCGAAGGTTGTCGCCGAACTTTCTTCCACCTACTCTTACGCGCCGTTGGTCGAAGCACAGTTTTTCACGCAGTCGACGGGCGCGTTGCTGCGTCCTCTCGGCGCGGCAACCAAGCGGGCTTACAAGGACGCCGCGGTTGCTTTCGCGTCCGACTATGAGCCGCCTTTCTTCGGCTTCGGAATTGAAGTAAATCTTCTCTACGAAAAATCGCCTTCCGACTTCGAGGACTTCGTTTCGTTCTATTCCGAGGTTTACGACGCGGTCAAGGCGGTTTCTCCGAACACGAAGGTCTTCACGGTGTTCCAGCTGGAGAAAATGAAGGGATTGAACGGCGGCTTGTTTGGCGGAGTTAACGACGCATCGGCAAACGAGTGGAGTCTCCTCGACAGGTTTCCGAAGTCGGACTTGGCGGTATTCACTACTTATCCCGGCTTGATTTACAGGACGCCGTCGGAGATTCCGGCGGACTATTACTCTGAAATAAGTTCGCGCGTTTCAAAGCCCATTGCGTTCACGGAAGTCGGTTGGCACACGGCCGCGAGTCCGGTTGGCTGGGAAAGCAGCGAGGCCGAGCAGGCGGAGTTCGTCGCGAAGTTCTTCGAGTTGACTGCTGGATTAGACAAGGAACTGGTTGTCTGGAGCTTCGTGTACGACCCCGCGACTGTCGAGCCGTTCAACAGCATGGGACTGAGAAAAAGCGACGGAACGCCGAGGCCGGCGTGGAACGCTTGGGTAGCCGGCTAGCCTTTTAGCCACGGCAGGAAGTTCACTAACAGTATTGCGAGGAAGATTATTCCAATCGCGCGGGCCGCGAGCCTGGCCGCCCACGCCCGCCTGGGGCCGAATGCTTTCTGCAGCTCGTATTTTATTATCAAGTGGCCGTCGGTGATGAACAAGGGCATCATGTTGAACAAGGCAATCATCAAGTTCAGCAAGGCAGTGAGGTTGGCCACTGAAAACAAGAGGGCGAGGAGGCCGTGCAGGAATTCCTGGCCCTTCTTGGCGGCGTTGCTGACTACCACGCCCAGCTTGCTTTTTTCCTTGAGCACTACCGAGTAAGTTCCTCCTTCAAGTGTTTGAATCACTGCCGTGTCGCTTGCGTTGAGCTTCTGTAGCGCGGCCCCCAAGTCCATGGTGCTGCCGATTGGCTCGCCGTTCAACGCTATTATCGTCGAGTTGGAGGGAAGTATTCCGGCAACCGAAGAGTTTTCGGCGACGGAGTGCACGAACACGCCGCCGCTCGCGCCCGCGAAGGCAAAGGCCAGGGGAACCGAAACCAAGGCGAAGACGAACGCAACCAGGAAGTTGGAAGTGCTTCCCGCGACCAGCACGCGGCGCTGCTTGTCTAGGGGCGCTTTGGAAAACTCTTTCTCGTCTTGCTCGACGAACGCGCCGACTGGAATGAAGCCGAACAGTATTACGCCGGATGACTTGACGCGGAGTTTTTCGATGAAGAACAAGATTCCGTGCGCGAGCTCGTGCGCCACCATCAACACTATTATGGAAATTATTGCTTCGACGGGGAGGGTCACGCCGGGAATCGCCGGCATGGCTCCCGGCAGCGCTTGCTCGAAGTTCGTGGTAATCGAGAAGGCGTTCAACGCGATTATGAGGAAGAACGTCGTCGCGAGGCCGAACAACACGCTTATTCCGTAGAAGACAGGCGTCAAGTCGGCGTAGCCAACTGCAGTCATTTGAAAAGCCCACGCGAAAAACAGGAGGATGACGGCGTGCGCAACGAGTTTCGTGGGCTGTTTTTTGAACAAGCGCCAGCCGTAGAGGACTCCGAAGAAGAGAGTCAAGCCGAGTTCCGACAAGGCGAGCGCCTGCCGCCGGTATTTTTGCGCAAGCGACTTCATTACGTTAAATCCATTCCTGCCGCGGAGGACGACTATTCCGTAGCCTCCGATGAATCCGCCCGCGCGCTCGACCGCCTTGCCGCAGAGGATCAACGCCGCGATGCAGCCGACGACTTTAGAGTAGATGTCGAGCGTGGAAAAAGCTATTGCGAAAAAAATGACTGCGCACGCGGCTGCCGCGGCCCAGTATGGCAGCGGGTGTTTGGCGCGCTTGGGCTTCGGGGGAGTTTTCAAGCGCATCAGCTTTTCTTTACCTTGATTTCAACCATGTCGGCGAGGGTGACGCCGCGTCCCTTGCCCCTCATTTCAACGAGTTTTTTGGCGAGTTCTTCGGGCGACTGTTCGGGCGCCGGCGGCGCGGCAAGCAACTTGATTTTCAGGAAGTTTTCGAGCTTTCGGCAGTCTTTCTCCGGCGGGTGCAGCTTTCCTTCCTCCATGTGCTGGATTTCCTGCGCGCGGATTCCAAGCTGCTGGCCGAGCTGTTCCCACGACAGGTTTCTTGCCTCTCGCGCTTTTCTGATTACCGCCCCGTAGTCTTCAGTTAACTCTAGTTCGGGCGCTGCCGGCTTTGCCGCCGGCGGGGCGAA
>JBFMEM010000095.1:0-3896 GCA_040753335.1 Microcaldota archaeon | reverse complement strand
AAACCACTTCGCTTAGCACGAAGAGGATTATTCCCAACGCGATTCCTCCCGCGACTTGCTCGAGCGAGTGCACTCCCAGGTAGACCCTCGAGAATGCGGTGAACAAGGCGATTGGCAGGAACAAGAAAAACAACGGCGTTCCAACTGACGCCGCGACGAAGATGAAGGCAGTTGTGGCGTGGGCTGACGGAAAGCCCGGCTCGAAGACGCAGTTCGTTTTTTCAGTCAAACACGGCCGGGGCACGCCGTAGTAGTCCCTCGCGAGAGGCAAAAAAGCCAGCGCAAGCAAAAGAGCGAGAATCAAGGCAAGCCTGCGTTTTGTCAAAAACATTGCGAGCACGAAAGCCAGAATCAGGCACAGCGCCCAGTAGCCGTCCAAAAACAGCGAAACTGCGGTCAGCACGCCGTTGTCAAGCCCCGCTACGGCGAGAGTGAAGTCCATCAACCAAATTAAGGGAGCGACTGGTTTTTATTGATTCGTCGGCCAAAATTCCTTTACGCCGCAGTAGCTCAGCTGGTTAGAGCGCCAGCGACCTTTTTCGTCGCGGCTTCGTTCGGCTGCAGGGCCTCGCTCTGCCGCTCGAAAAAGCTCGACCAAAAAGTCGCGCGAAACTCATAAGCGCAAGGCATACTCAATGCGTTGCTCTAAGCCATCTGGAGGTCGGGTGTTCAATTCAAGCAAAAAATTGCGTTTTTTGCAACTTTTCGCTTGCGCGAAAATCTCCCCTGCGGCACTCTTTTTATTTCGTGCGGCTAAAGTAGTGTTCATGAACGTGGAGAGACGGCGCGAGTGCGGCTTTGCCGCGAACGTGGCCGGAGCAGAGGGGGAGCGCATTGTCAGAAAACTGCTTGGGCGCGCGTTGCCGGTAAAAACAAGGGGCGCAGACTTCATCATTCCCGGCATTACGCCCCAGTACGTTGAAGTAAAAGCGACTTTCGGCAAGCGGCCTGAAAAACAAGTCGTTTTCAAAACCGTTGACGGCAGGTGGGCGAACCAGCTGGCCGACCACGTCGTAATAGTCACTAACACGCGCGTTTACCTAGCCGACGCGAATGACCTGAGGCGACACGTTGCCGAACACTACCCCTCTTTCCAGAAGCTGCCCAAGAGGAGGCGCGAGGCGACTATCCGAATAAACGTCCCCATTTCCCACCTGGAAGAACACGGGGTGGTACAGGGATTCAGCCGCGAGCGCGTGAACGCGATATCGGCGGAAATAAGGAGGATGACCCAAAGGAAATCGCTTCCGCTGCAGGCGGCTATCGCGCGCCGCAGCCGCTTGACCGCCGAAAGGCGGCCGTCCGAGGCGCTGCCACCGCAAGTGCGTTACCCGCTGCGCATGCGAATGCGTTGACTTCGTTTCCCGTCGTAGAATAGCGTTTTTAAAGGGGAATGCAGTGAGAATAGCGAGTGGGTTGAACCGAGTTTACGAGGTAAAACTCGCTCTTTTGAAAACCTAGGTGATTTGAAAATGGCAAGGAAGCCCTTTGGTGGACTGACCGTAAACTTCGGCAGCGTATCCGACACGACTCTCGGAGAAGTATTCGGAAGCGGCAAGCTCGCGCCCAGCGAAATGACGAAGAAGCTGTGGGCATTCGTAAAGCGCAAGGGATTGATGGGTTAAGCCCGCAAAAAATCTTTTTTTCCTTTTTTCATTTTTTTACAACAATTTTTTAATGAGTTCGAGCGCCAGCTTGGCAGCCTCGCGCGTTTTTCCCTTGAAAAAGTGGTCGGCGTTCTTTAGCACGGCTATTTTCGTTCTGCTTCCGGCAAACCTTTTCCTCAGCGTCGGCAGCGGAACGTACTCGTCTTCGCCGGCCGCTATTACCAGAATTGGTTTCCGGACTTCCTTCAGCGCCTTGCGCAAGTCGTTTTCCGTCCATTCCCGCAACGCCTGCCTTGAAACGGAGAAAGAACGGCCGAACAGCTTCAGCTCGTGGTCTTTGAAAAAGGGGGAGTACTGCTGGAACTCCCTGCCTGGAGCGAAGAAAACGCAGGCCACTATTGTCTTGTCGCGCGCTGCGGCGAGCAAGCAAATGTTTGCGCCGTAACTGTGGCCGCCGAGAACAACTCGCCTGGCGTCAACCTGCTTTAGCTTGCGCACGAAAGCCAGCGCGTCCAGCGCTTCACGCACGTGCATGCTCACGCAAGGCATTTTCTTCCACGGCTTGTTGGCGTTGGCGCCGCCGAAGTCAAAACGCAGCGTTGTGAAGCCGGCTTCGCTCAGTGCGTGCGCTGAAACCGAGAGAAGCTTCTGCTCCTTGCGGCCGAGAAAGCCGTGGCACAAAACTATTGCGGGAGCCTTTCCGTTTGCGGGGGGAAAGTCGATTATCGCGGGAATTCTTTTGCCGTGCGACTTGAAGAACGTCTTTTGCTCCACTGATTCCGCCTTTCAGTACTTGAGTTTGGCAACGTCTTCTTTGAGGCCTTTCCACCACTCGCCGGAATCGGTTTTCTTGAGCAGTTCGCAGAGTTGCTTGGCGGTCTTGGTTTTCATAACCTCGCTGACGCGTTCTAGCCAGTCCCACGCGTCTTTGTAGCCGATGTCGAAGTACTCGCGGCCGGTTAGCGCCATTTCGAGGTAGTCCGCGTCCTTGATTATTTCCTTGTCGGAATCATCCGTGAGAAGCTTGAGCGTGTTATCTCCTTCCGTTCCCAACAGCGCGCACTGGTCTGCTTCTACTTTGCGTTCTACTTCTTTAGGTGTTTTCATGTACTTGCTTGCAATCTTGTGCCTGTCCAAGAGACGGGTTTCGTGCAGGTCGTGCAAAAGGAGTTTTACTGCAATGCGTTCGGGGTTAGGGTGTCCTTCTTTCAGGGCGAGAAAGTATCCTATGATGGCGGCTCGGTGCGAGTGCTCGGCAATGCTATCAGGGTCTCGTACTTTTGCAATCCACCAGCCGGCGTGCTTTACGAACCGCACTTGGCCGGCTTCAAAAAAGTAGTTAAGCAAGTCCTTGGCTTCCTTTTCATTCATTTGCAACCTACCTCTAACACAGTTTCAAACCGTTTTCGACTCTTTCGTCCAAGCAGGCCAGCACGGCGTCGCCCTTGACTGGTATAACGCCCAGCGTAAGGCACTCCGACATGAAGTCGGCGACTTGTTTTGGCTCGAAGTTTACTACTGCCAATACTTGCTTTCCGGCCAGGCTTTCAAGCGGATAGCGTTTCGTGAGCTGGGCGCTGCTTTTCTTTACTCCAAGCGGTCCGAAGTCTATCCACAGCTTGTAGGCCGGCGTTTTGGCTTTTAGAAAAGGCTCCGCCTTTACTATAGTACCCACGCGAATGTCGACTTTTTCGAAGTCGCTCCAGGAAATACTCATTTTTCAAGCACTGCCTTTATCCTGCGGACGCCGGCGGCAACCGCCTCTTCCTTTAGAATCTTGAACTTGCCGAGGCGCGACGTGTTGTCGACGTGCGGGCCTGTGCAAATCTCCTTGCTCGCACTTCCAATGGTGTACACTGACACTTTTTCGTCGTATTTTGCCGCGAAGAACGCGAGCGCTCCCTCTTTCCTGGCTTCCTCGATGGTTTCTTCCTTGCGATTGACTTCAATTCCTTCAGAAATCCACTTGTTAACAAGTTCCTCCGTTTTCTTCAGCTGTTCTATCGTCATTTTGTCAGGGTGCGTGAAGTCGAACCGCAGGCGTTCGGGGGTTATGTTCGAGCCTTTTTGTTGTACCTGAGTTCCCAGCACTTGACGCAACGCAGCTTGAAGCAAGTGAGTTGCCGTATGCAAAGCAACGGTTTTCTCTGAATAATCGGCTAGGCCGGAAGCGAACTTTTGTTTGTTGCTTTCGCGCGACAGTTCCTGGTGTTTTTCAAGAGCAGTTGCAAAAGCTTTTTCGTCTACTGAACCGATTTTTTCCTTTGCGAGTTCCACCGTCATTTCAAG
>JBFMEM010000094.1:0-3898 GCA_040753335.1 Microcaldota archaeon | reverse complement strand
CAAGAATGCGCGCGGGAATAGCTTTTCTTAAAAAATCAGGACACGAGCGCGTACTGGTTGTTACTCACGGCGGAATACTGCGGGCCTTCTACGAAGGAATCCGCGGCGAGAAGTTCGTTCCCTTCGGTGACTGCGAATACCGCGAAGAAAAAATCTAATTAAAGCACTCGGCAGCCGGCTTTCGTCACGAGAACGTCTTCCTCCAGCCTCACGCCGCCGATCTTCGGAACGTAGACCGCGGGCTCGACTGCGAAAACCATTCCCTCGCGCAGCGCAAAATCCGCCTTCGCCGAGAGCCTCAAGCCATCGTGAACACTTAACCCAATCGAGTGGCCCGCCGAGTGAATAAAGCGGCCTTTAAAGCCACTTGAGTCAATCAGCTGCGACGCCGCGGCATGCACTTTACTCGCGCGCACTCCTGGCCTCAGCCTCCTTAAAGCCGCCTGCAGCGCTCCTTCCACTGCCTCAAGCATGCTGGCCTGCGCGGCGGAAGGCTCTCTCCCCAAAACGATGGTGCGCGTCAAGTCCGCGCAGTAGCCGGCCAGCCTCGCGCCCGCGTCAACGAGGACAAAGTCGCCCCTGCGCGCGCTCTTTCGCGAGACAACGTGGTGGGGAACCGCCGTGTTTCCGCCAAACGCGCAAATGCTGTCGAAGGCAGGCGCGGCGTTTTCCTCCGCAAACGCAACTGCTATTCTCGCGGCAAGCTCTTGCTCGGAATCGCCTTCCTGCAATTCATCCAACGCCGCGCCAATTGCTTTCCTCGTCAAACGCGCTGCCGCCGAAATGGCTTTTACTTCACGCGGCTCTTTCACGCCGCGCGTCAACGCCAGCTCTCTCGAGACTCCCACAAGTTTTTTGGAACAGCGCGACAGCAGAAGGTAGTTCGCGTGCGAAATGGTTTTCTCGTCACAGCCCACGCGCCCGAAGCCCTTAAGCAATTGCTTGGCGAGCGCCCTTTTTTCCGCGGTAGAAGAGTACGCGAAGGCCTCGACGCCCGACGGAACGGAAGGCAGTTCCAGGCGCGGAACCACTGCCTGCAGCCCCGACTGCGAGGCCACCAGCAAGCTGTGTTCGAAAACGCCTTGCGAAAGCCCCGCCAAGCACAAGAAGTTTGGGTCAGGCGCAGACGACGCTATTGCAACGCAGTCAACATGCTTTCCCGCTGCAGCGAGTTCTTTGAATAACCGCTTGACGCGGCCCTGCAACGCGCGCATCCTACGGACAGCCCATGGCCGACTTCACTTCCGCGGAAAGCTGGGGGTTGGAGCACACGGCTTCAAGCGTTTCGGCGTCAACCGAAGGCGTTGGAGCCTCTGCTTCGGGAGAAGGCATTGCCTCCAGTGCTCTTTCCCACGCCTGTTCAAACAATTCTCTGAAATTACATGCCTCTCCCGGCGTAACGAATTTTTCGTCGCCGAACACCGCGTAGTTGCAGGAATAAGCCTCGGACGGCGCTTCCGCCACTTCCTCGGCGCTCGCCGCGCCGGCCTCTCCGTCGGTCGCGTTTGTTTCGAACACCAGCCAGTCACACGCTGTTCCAAGCTGTTCCGAAAGATTCGCCTTTTGGTCGGGCCTGACTTCGACGTAAAGCCTTTCTTCCTTTGTTATGACCACCAGCGGAATGCTTTCTTCCCCGCGAACCTCTGTTGATTCAACGCGCATTTTGCCTGACTTGAAGAAAGCCCTGGCGGTAGTTGGCGCAGCTCCCTCTCGAGCAATCGTTACCGTGCACTCAACCGGCTGGCCAGATGCAAGCAGTTGCTCGTATCCAAGCCCCGCTAGTGGCTGCGGAGAAGCAGTTGCTTGGCCGACTTGCTGCACGCCAGTCGGCGAGGCCTGCGCGCCAGGCCCCTGCGGAGCCTGCGGCCCGCCGCCCACGCAGCCGAACGCGAGAAGCGAAACGGCCAGCACTAAAAGTATTGCGAAGTACTTCAACACTCCCACCTCGCAGCAACCACGGCAGGCAAGGATTTAACCCTTGCCCATAGAAGGCCCTGCAGCTCAGACTATCACCCGCTCGCCAGGCACTCTCCTGAACAACTGGACGTCGCCCACGTGCTTTGCGCCGGCCAGCCAGCGCACGAGCCTCTCGACGCCGAACCCCCCTCCCGCAGAAGGAACAAGGCCGCCCTCCGCAAATTTAAGGTAAGGCGAATAGCGCGATTTATCCAGGCCGTGGCGAGTTATTTTATGCACTATTACAGCGTATTCGTGCTCCCTCTCTGCTCCGGAAAGCGCTTCGCCGAAGCCCTCCGGGTAAACCAAGTCATAGTTCAAATAGTGTCCGGGTTCGCGGGGGTCTTCCTTGTCGTAGAACTCTCGTTCGTGGCAAAGCGCCCAAAACGGCTGCTTCAACTCGAGGGAAGCGGCGGCTTCCCAGTCTTCGCCGAACTTGTCTTCAAGCTCGTGGGTCGTGTGCCTCGGAAAAGGCGTTGCCACTTCAGGCAGTTTCCTTCCGAGAACCGCGAGTTCTGCGGCGCACTCTTTCTTGATTCGAGGCACCAAGCCGGCCACGAAACGCTCCATCAAGGCGAAAACGTCTTCCTTTTTGGCGCGCGCGATTTCAAAGTCAACTTGCGAGAACTCGAACAAGTGCTTTCCGCTCGACCCACGCTTCGGGTGCTCGAGCCTGACGTTCGGCGAAACAATGAAGAGCTTTTCAAGCCCTTCACGGACCGCCAGTTGCTTGTGGAGAATCATCGACTGCGTGAGCACGAGCCGCTGCTCCAAGTAGTCTATCTCGCCGGTTTTTACGACCGAGCTGCCGGGGTCCGGGCCCAAAGGGTCCGTTACCGGCGAAAGCACTACCGGCATGAGCTGCACGAAACCCTCTCCGTGAAAAAAGTCGGAAACGCACTTCAGAACGGCCGACGTAAGCTTCGCGCACGCCTTTTTTTCCACCGCCTCGCCAGACATAAACTTCCCTCCAAAAACCAGTAACAACCTGGTCGAAACCGGATTTTATTTATTTAGTCGATTTTTCAGACTATTAGTTGGAATAAAGCAAAAGTTTTTAATCAAAAACCGACTAAATGACGGATATGAAGCTCGTGGACGAGAGGGATCTGGCCGTTCTCGAGGAACTTAGAAGGAACGCTAGGCAGTCCACCGCGGACATCGCAAGAAAAACGCGGCTCCCGCGGGTAACGGTTCACGACCGCATACGCAAACTCGTTGAAAGGGGAGTCATAAAAAAGTTTTCAGCCGTCCCCGACTACGAAAAAATCGGCCTGCCGGTGACCGCGTTCGTGCTCGCGTCGTACGCGCCCGGCCACGGAATTTCGCAACGCAAGGTGGCCGAACAAATTGCGAAAATAGACGGAGTGCGCGAAGTTCACTTGATTTCCGGCGAGTGGGACTTGCTCCTGAAAGTAAGGGGCAAGTCAATGGAAGAACTAGGCTCGCTGGTCATAGATAATTTGCGCGCAGTGCCCGGAATAGCAAAGACGCTTACAATAGCTTGCTTTAAAACAGTGAAAGAAGAAATCTGAAGGGAGAGAGAAATGAAACTGGTTTTCCTGGCGCTCGCGGCGTCAGTGCTCTTGTTGGGCTGCCTGCAGTACGAAAAAGTGTCGGACGTGGTGGCCAATCCCGACAATTACAAGGGAGAAATCAACTTGCGGGGCGAGGTCGTCGACCGACTGGTCCTAGGCGGGTTGAGCGGGTTTACGCTCCGCGACGAGTCCAACGCGACCATTCCCGTCAAGTGGAGCGGCGCGCTTCCGGCTGCCGGACAGAAAGTCCGAGTGTCGGGAGTGGTCATGAGAACGCTTGGGGCGCTCGGCGGGCCAGCTTACTTCGACGCGACTAAAGTAGAAAACGAGTGAGTCAGAGGTTATCGCGCATCAAGTCGACTGCCTTGGCGTGGGCCCTGCTTTCGTTCACCAAGCGAAGCAGG
>JBFMEM010000093.1:0-3908 GCA_040753335.1 Microcaldota archaeon | reverse complement strand
GTTTATGAACCGAGAGAGGACTCTTTTTTGTTGGCTGAGGCGGTGAAGAAGTTTGCGAGAGGCAAGTTCCTCGAAGTCGGAACTGGTTCGGGCTTGTCCGCGATAGTCGCTGCAAGAAAAAACCGAGTCGAAAGCGTTGTTGCGGTTGACTCCAGCGCTTGCGCCTTGAAAGCGGCTGAAAAAAACGCGTCTACAAACGGCGTTGCGGAAAAAATTGTTTTCAAGAAAAGCAACTTGTTCTCTGCAGTGAAGGGAAAGTTCGACTGCATTGCATTCAATCCCCCTTACCTGCCAAGCGACTCCGCCGACAGGACGCGCGGTTCGCTGAGGAAAGCCTGGGAAGGAGGCAAAACGGGGCGCGCCGTGCTCGACAAGTTCCTGCGGACAGTTCGAGTGCATTTGAAACCAAAGGGAAGGGTTTTGCTTTTGAACAGCTCGCTTTCCTCTTCGCGGGGCGAGGGCGACGGAAACGACGAAACGCGGGCCGCCCTAGAAAAACTCGGTTTCCGCGTACGCGTGGTCGGAAAGCAAGATTTTTTCTTCGAGCACTTGATAGTGTTTAAGGCATTGAACTGATGGCATGAGTTTGTACCCAATTGTTTTAGGGCTGGTTGCTGCCGCCGCATTTGGCGTAGTTGACTTTCTCTGCCCGCCGGCAGTAAAAAAAGTAGGCGCGATGCGCACTCTTTTCTACTATTCTGTTTTAGGGGCCGTGTTCCTCTTAATTTTCAGCGGATTTACTGGCCAGTTGCGCGTTTCAAGCATTCCGTTTTTCGAATTGACAGTAATTTGCTTGGGCGGTCTCTTCGGATTCATTGCTTTCTTCAGGTCTTTCAGAAAAGGCAAGCTTTCGGTTGTCTCGCCTATTTCCGCGTCATGGGCGGCGGTTACTGTAATCACGTCGGTAATCTTGTTTGGAGAACGGCTCAGCCCGATGCAAACCATTGGCGTAATCCTGGCAGTTGCCGGCACTGCACTGGTCTCGTTCAGGTACTCCGAGTTACGCCATCCAGGCAGCACGCGAAAAATTTATGCAGGCGTGCCGGAAGCAGTGGCGGCGATGCTGATTTGGGGAGTCACGTGGGCGTTCTACAAACCAGTTGTTCTAGCGATGGGAATCACGCTTCCCGTCATAGCATACCTCGTTTTTATAGTCGCAGCAGTTGGAATAACCTCTCCACTAACTAAAACCAGCCTGTCTTTATCGAAAAAAGGGGCGCTCTTCCTCATAGCGGGGATTGCGTTTTTCAGCGTCGCCGGCAACGCGGTGTACAACGTCGGAATGCAAACGGAAATGGTTTCAATAGTAGCGCCAATATCCTCTCTATCGCCGCTGGTTTCGGTGGCAATGGCTCGGTACCTCCGGAGAGAAAAAACAGAGTTCAACCAGAACATCGGAATCCTTTTCATTGCCGCCGCGCTGGTGTTGCTGGCAATCTGATGGGCGAGTGAATGGCTTCTTTGAACGCCGGACCGGAGTATTACGCTGCCGAAGGGCGTTACCGCGAGGCAAAGACCTACGAGGAAAAAATGGCTGCGCTAGAGGACATGCTGCGCTTGTGTCCCAAGCACAAGGGTTCGCAAGGCATTCTCGCCGAAATTCGAGACAAAATCGCGCGCTTGAAGAAAGAACGCGAGCGCGAGGAGACGCGCAAGAAAGCCGCCAAAGCAGGAGCCCGAAGGGAATTCATCAAGAAGCAAGGCGGCGCGCAAGTGGCGTTGATCGGCTTCGTCAACTCGGGAAAGACCGCGTTGTTCAACGCGTTGACTGGAAAGAAAATGCCTTCGACAGACGCTCCCTTTGAAACAACGGTTCCTGAACCGGGCATGATGGAGTACGAGAAAGTCCAAGTGCAGGTCATCGACACTCCGAGCTTGACGGATGCCGACCGCGCGAGGCTGTTCGCGGTTGCGCGCAACGCAGAACTCGCCGTAATCGTGTTGTCAAAGGAAAACGAGGCAGAAGAACGCCGTTTTTTCGACTCGCTAGTTCCCGTTTACCTGAAAGAACGCAACAACTTGTTTCTCGTGCGGGAAAAGGACTACGACGCGTCGGATCCGAAGTCAGTGGCCGCGGTGAAAAAACGCGTTTACGACGCCCTGCGCGTCGTCAGGGTTTACACGAAAGCGCCGCGTTCTCAAGCGGACTACAACCGGCCAGTCGTCCTTCCCGAGGGGTCGACTGTCGCGGACGTTGCGAAGAAAATCCACAAGGAACTCGCGCACGGACTAAAGTACGCAAAAGTATGGGGCTCGACCAAGTTCCCCGGCCAGCAGGTGGGCGTCGACTACGTTCTGAAGGATGGCGACGTCGTCGAGCTGCACTTGAAATAGCTTTTACTTCGCGCCCTTGTCACTTTTTGATTCGTGCCTTTTGATAAGGCGAAAAGTACTCGCCGTACTCGCTTTGGATGCGGGGGTTTTTCCAATCGTCGGGCTTTATGATTTTGCGGCACTTTGCCGACCCGCAGTTGCACTCGAAGGGCTCGAAGGAAATTTCGCCGAACGCGTAGTCGAAGACCAGTTCCTCTCCCGCTCTAATGTCCCTGATTGCAATGAATTTTAGCGTGTTAGCGTAACCGATGTTGGGTTCGCAAGAGTGGTTGAACACGCCTGTTTCCTCCAGCTCGCTCCTCGTCGAGGGGCAGATGAAAAAATCGTCGTCGACTTGTATGCCCACGTGACCCATTTTCTTTCGATATTCTCCTATGCTGGAGGAAGGAACGATTATGCCGCCGAGGACGCTGACTGCCTCTCCCTTCGAAATGGGCTTGGTTGCAACAGTTCCCAGTCCGTGGACCGCTGAATTCTGGGCCCTGGCGTTAGGTGTAATCCACCGGTGTTGCCAACGCAAGTGAAGGTCTTCCACCGCATCACCTTTTCAGGAAAGAAGCGCCAGCGCGAAGAAAGCGACTAAGGCGAGGACGGCGAGGGCAGCAACGACTGCCAGAACCTTGTATTCCTGGGACCTGTTCATTTTTTACCACAAGCTTTTTCCCGTTGGTTCTTCCGCTTCCTCTTCTCCTTTCTTTTTCTGCCGCGTGTAAAGGTAGATTACGACGCCTATTGCCGCTATTGCGAGGACGGGAAGCAGCCAGTCCTGCTTTGTTTCCTGCGTTTCCGTCGTCTCGCGGGCTTCGGTGCACTGCTCGTACTTCGACTGCGCGGCGCCGACTTTCAGTTCTAGTCCTCCGAGTTTTTCAAAGGCTTGGCCGTAGGTCGCGGCGGTTGGGTTGGTTGAAGTCATGAGGCTTTCGATTGGCTTCCACTCGTTTTCAATCTCAGCAGTGTCCACGTCGCAGCGCTCGTACTGCGCCTTCCGCGTGGACGTGATCGCCTCGACTGACGGCCGCAGGCGGGTGTACGCCTCGCTTGCGGCAACTGACTTGTCAAGGAATTCCTTTCGGTCCAAGAAGCTTTGCACGCTGTCGTTCACGAACGACTCTTCGGTTGACAACAGGCGCGAGTACTGCGTCTTGAGGCCGGCGTAGCGCTTTAATTGGTCGTACCTGCCGGTTCCCTCGGCGGGCCTTTCCGCGAAAGTGAGGAGGTTAAGTTGCTCGATGACGTACGACTGCTGCGCCGGGTAAGCGGCGGCCGCCTGCGACACTTCAATCAACGCGTCTTCGTAAGCGTCTATTTTCGCCAGGAAAGTGCTGAAGTGGCCTAGCGTCGTGTTGTAAGCGGCCAGCAAGGCGTTCTGCGTCCGGCTGCTTACTTCCGTCTGGCCGTAGGCCTGCTCGGCCTCCAAGCCGTTTGACAGTCCTTCGTCGAGCGTGTCGTAGTACTCGCGGCCGCTTTCAAAGGAGTTGAGGACGTCGGTGAAGTCGAGGTCGGTGAAATTGCGTTCCAGCGCCGAGGAAACGGCGGGAATGCTGTTGGGGTTGGCGGAGTTGTCGAGCGAATCC
>JBFMEM010000092.1:0-3938 GCA_040753335.1 Microcaldota archaeon | reverse complement strand
GTTCCCGCCAAGTCGTTCAACGTGCTCAGCATGGGCGACTCGAAGTCGTCGGGGTCGAGCTTGTGCCTGAACGTGACCACCGCAATTGCCGTCGCGACGGCCATTGCCGCGATTATTGAAACCACTGCGGACGCCATCACCGCCCCAATGTAGTTCGGGAAAGACGGCAGGCTGAGGCCCAGGGCTTGTGAAAGCCAGTATGACGCGACCGCGAGGAAGAAAAACAGGCCGAACGAAAGTATTGTCGTCGCTTTCACATTCAAGATTATTTCCTTGCGTTCTTTTCGCTCGCTTTTCTCGCAGTGCAGGAAGCTCGACAGGTGGGCCGCGAATATTTCGGACAAGTCTCCGCACGAGTCGATGAAAGCCGGCAGCAGAAGCAACAGCGACGGAAAGGCCGCGAGCACGGCGAGGTTCGACTCGAGCGTCACGCCCGCGAGGACGCTGAAGAACGAACAGACTAGCAGGACGGGCGTGCTTTCCGCAACTATTTTCTTCCACGAGTGCACTGTCAAGCGCCGGTCACCAGCAAAACCATTGTGGCGTAAACGAGCCAGACTACGATGAAGTCGCCGGCCGTGCTGAGCAGCGGAAACGAGGAGTTGTTGGGGTCGACGCCCAGCCTGACGGACAACAGCACTGCCGTTACGGTTATGGCCGCGAGAATCAGGGTGGCCGCGATTCCGGCCGCGAGCGCGAGCACCAGCAGCAGGGGCAGGGAAACTGTTTGCACGCCGAGCGCCGGCGAAACCACGTACGCGAACGCCGCGCTCGCAGAGGAAGTGATTAGCGCGACGACGAGGGTTCCCGCCAGGTTTTCCCTGATTTCCGCGAATTCTTTTCTTCCCTTTAACCCGCCCAAGTGGTACGCGGTTCCGAGCCTTGCGGCCAGCGACGAGGCGAGCGCTCCTTTTATGTTCATCGTCGTCGGAATCAAGACGAGGGCGCCGGGAAACAAGTGGATGTAGTCAAGGTAGTCCTTGAGGACGATGCCTGCGAAGAGGGCGCCGACGCCTGAAATGATCAGGAAGGGAAAGGCCTGCAGCACTATTGACGAGAGCGTCTCGTGGTACAACGGCTTTTGCTTTCGCTTGTGCCGCGCCTTCACCTGAAAAATCCCCTCACGGCTTGTAGGACGGAAATTCCTTCAACAGCGCTTCCGCGAGCAGGGCCGCGTTTTCGACGTCCTTCAAGTGCACTACCTCGTTCTGCGAGTGAATGTAGCGGGAGGGAATTCCGATGCTTGCGGCGAGCACTCCTCCGCGCGAGTACTGCATGCTTGAAGCGTCGCTCCTCCCTTTCTCGGCTACTTCGAATTGGAGAGAGATTTTTTTGTCCGCGGCAGTTTTTTCCACCCACTTGACTAGCTTCTCGCTCATAATAAGTCCCTTTCCAGAGCCTTCTATCACGGCAATCGCCGGGCCGGCGCCGAGTTTGACGGGAATTTTTTCTTCAGCGACGTCCGGCCCCGCCGCGTGACAAGCGTCCAGCGAAATCGCGAAGTCGGGCTCGAGCTTGAACGCGGCCGCCGCCGCTCCGAACAACCCGGTTTCCTCGCGAATGGTTCCCACGAGGCAGGCTTCGCAGCCGTCGAAGTCCTTGAGCTTGCCCGCGAGGGAAAGAAGCGCCGCGCAGCCGCTCCTATCGTCAAACGCCTTTCCGACCGCCAAGCCGCCCCTCATTTCGCGGTAAGTGGAATCGAAGGTGATGAACGTGCCCGGTCGAATGCCTGTTTTCTTTGCTTCGTCCGCGTCCGCGGCGCCCACGTCGACGCACAGCTGGTCGGATTCAATCAGTTTTTTTTGCTCGTCTTCCTTCATCAGGTGAGGTGGCTTGGCTCCAATGACTCCCGCCAGGCGTTCTTTTGCGTGCACGACTACGCGCGTGTTGGGCAGAATGCCGTCGAAAATGCCGCCCACCTTCACGAACTTCAGGAAACCCTCTTTGGTCACGCCTGAAACGGCGAGCGCGGGTTCGTCCATGTGGGCCGTGACCAGCACTTTTCTGCCTTTTCCTTTTCGCGCTATCACGTTGCCGAGGACGTCGCGCTCGGTTTTGAAGCCGTTTTTACCGAATTCCTGTTCCATGAAGGCGGCTACTTCGTCTTCCATTCCCGGCGGCGCGTGCATTTCGCTGAGTTTCTTCAAATAGTTTCCAACGATTGCAGACATTCGTTAACACCTCGACAACAAGAAATTATTTCTTGGGGGTAGAACAGATATGGTCCTTAATATGTTTTGGGCTGGAAAGTCTTATTCGCGGGGCGTTAATTCCCCTAATTTTTTTGAGCGGCCAATAAGGCACCGGCAACCCGCCGGCAAAACTCTTTTCCCCTGTTTAAACCCGGTTTCAAGCCCCGATTCGGCCATTTGACCACCGGCAAGTTCCGACCCACCGGCAAGCATGAGTGTTGGTTGCTGTTTAAAAGGAGAGTTTCGAGTCACAGCATTATGCTGCGAACCTTCAAGTTTAGGTTGTATCCTTCCAAGGCACAGCGCGTGGTGTTCGAGCGCGCACTCGAAACCTGCAGACAAATCTACGACGATGCGCTTGCAGAGCGCAAGAATGCTTGGGAAAATGAGCGCAGGAACGTTTCTTATTACGAGCAGCAAAACAAATTGCCTGCTTTGAAGAAAAACGATGCTAGCTTAGCGCGAGTTCATTCGCAGGTTTTGCAAGACGCGCTGCGCAGGGTAGAGAAGGCCTTTCAAAACTTCTTCAGAAGAAGTAGGGCTGGCGAAAAGTCGGGTTATCCTCGCTTCAAGCCAATAGGCCGTTTTGATAGTTTTGCTTATCCTCAGTTCGGTAATTGTTTTGAAATTCGCGGCAAGAAGCTTTGGCTTTCGAAGATAGGCGAAGTAAATATCAAGTTGCATCGTGAGTTGCCGGCCAACGCAAAAATTAAGACTTGCATTATTCGCCGTGACGTCGACCAGTGGTTTGCTTGCTTTACTGCTGAAATGCCGGAGGGGCTTAGGGCGCCGCGTGAAATCAAGTCTGCGGTCGGCGTTGACTTGGGCGTGGCTAATTTGGTTGCGTTGAGCACTGGCGAAATAATCGAGAATCCGCGTTGGCTAAAGCAAAGCGAACAAAAACTTTCAGTAGAGCAACGGTTGCTTGCAAAGAAAAAGAAAGGTTCAAAGAACCGCGGAATACAACGATTGCGCGTAGCTAAACTTTATCGCAAGATTCGTCGGCAACGCAGTGACTTTCTGCATAAGCTAAGCAGGAAACTCGTTGACTCTTATGACTTGATTGTGTTTGAAAACTTGAACATCAAGAAGATGATTAGAAGTCATTTCGCAAAAGTTATTGCCGACGCAGCTTGGCGTCGGTTGATTTTGTTTATGGCGTACAAAGCGGAAGAAGCTGGTACGGCCATGCAATTCGTTGATGCAGCAAACACGTCCCAGCAATGTAGCGGGTGTGGCGCGATCGTATTCAAAGAATTGATGGCACGCGCACGCCGTTTCAGCCTGTGGCCTGGTAATAGATAGGGATATTAATGCTGCTAGAAACATTTTAACCAGAAGCACCGCTGGGCGAGCGGGAAGAGCCTGTGGAAGCACTGCAGCAGCAGGCTGTTGAAGCAGGAAGTCCACGACTTTGTCGTTGGAGAACGTCACTAGCCCTTGTTGCCCAGAATAAATCAAACCCCAGTAGAAAAAGGAGGTGGCAGACGTGAAGGAACTGCACGTGATAGCCCCAAACCAGCCAGGCGTACTGGCAGGAATATCGGAGGCGTTAGGCAGAAACCACATAAACATAGAGTCTCTCGCAGCGGAAGCCATGGGAGACAGCGGAGTAATCCGCCTCATAACCCGCAACGCGTCCAAGGCAAGAACGGTGCTCGAAAAACTCGGGTACAACGTCATGGACTCCGACATCCTCGTCCTCCGCCTTCAGGACCGGCCTGGCGAACTCGCGAGAATAAGCAC
>JBFMEM010000091.1:0-3990 GCA_040753335.1 Microcaldota archaeon | reverse complement strand
CAGGCGAGACGAAAGAACTTGCCTTCGCAGTCGGCATCAGCCCGTCCGCAGCGCCCCAGTACTACTCGGTTTCCTTCATTGTTTCCTACGACGCCGGCCGGGGAACCGAGACCGAGGAAAAGACGCTGGGCGTTGACGTGCGGGGAAAAACCGAGCTGACCGTCATAACCTCGACCGACCCCACGCCGGTAACAGTTTCGGTGCGCAGCTACTCTCTTTCGGCGCAGGTGTCCAACACCGGGGATTCGGTTGTGCGCGCCCTCTCTGTTTACGTGAACTCGCCGTTGGCAGAGGCAATCGACGTTGAAGCGAATTACATCGGGAACCTCGAGGTCGACGACTACAGCAACGCCCAGTTCGCGGTAATAACCAAGCAAGTTCCAGCTGGAAGGTACCCGGTTGAAATCGTGTTGCGCTACAAGGACGCGTTCAACAACCAGCGCGAGGAACGCAAGACGGCGTACGTGGACGTTTTTTCGCAGGAGTTCGCAGCAGCCACTGGAGCCAAAGGAGGGGACAACGCCGGCTGGCTAGTCGCCGCGCTCGTCATAATCGGCGTCGGCGCGTACGTCGTTTACGTGCGGTTCCTGCGCAGGAAAAAGCACGCGACCCTTTGAGGAAAGTCCGATGAGCCACCTGCTGCTGGCCGGGTACGCCCTTCACAGTATGTCACACCACCAACTCCGCAGCTGGCTGACCATACTTGGAATAGTCGTCGGCATCGGCGCGATAGTGGTACTGATTTCGCTGGCGCAGGGAATAGACCAAGAAATACGCGACCAGCTGTCGGTCCTAGGCAGCAGGTACGTCTTCGTCATTCCCGGCGAGTTCTCGTTCGGAGGCCAGCAGGGGGAGGGATTCGGAACGCCCGTGCTCCAAGGCGCGCTCTACACGCGCGACGTCGAGGCGCTGAAAAAAATTCCCGGCGTCGAAGGCGCGACTGGAATGATAAACCAGCAGTACGCGCCGGTTTCCTACCGCGGCGAAACGATCAACGTCGAAGTCGGGAGCGGCGAGCCGTGGGTGCTTGACAAGTTCATCACGACGGGCTACGCCGCCGGCAAGGCGCTGAGAAACGGCGACACTGAAGGAGTAGTCATAGGCTACAACGTCGCAAACACGTTGTTCGAGAAGAAAATCGAGTTGGGCCGCACCATCAACGCGATGGGAAAGGACTTCAAGGTAAAGGGAATACTCAACAAAGTAGGCGCGGCCGGAACCGACTTGGATAACGCGGTTTACATGGACCTCCAGGCAATGCGTGACCTCCTCGGCGCGTCGTACGGAAAAAACCAGGTCATGACAATCCTCGTCATAACCGAGGAAGGCGCGGACGTCGAAAAAGTGTCGGCCAGCGTTGAAAAAACGCTTGCGAACCTTCACCACGTCAAGCTAAGCGAGAAAGACTTCACTGTAATGTCGGCGGTTTCCATCGCGCAAAGCATAGGGCAGGTGACGGCCCTCCTCTCGCTGTTCCTCGGCGCAATAGCCGCCATTTCCCTCCTCGTAGGAGGAATCGGGATAGCCAACGCGATGTTCACGTCGGTGGTCGAACGCACGCGGGAAATAGGGGTGTTGAAGGCAATAGGCGCGACGAACGACGCCATCCTCGAAATCTTCCTGCTTGAAGCCGGGCTTATAGGATTGACCGGAGGCGCGCTCGGAATCGCTTTCGGAATGGCTCTCGGAGGCCTCGCCTCGTACTTCGGCGTGCCCATGGCAGTGTCGCTGGAACTGGTTTTGTTCGCGCTCAGCTTCTCGGTTGCAGTCGGCGCCGTTTCCGGCGTTTTTCCCGCGCGCCAGGCAGCTGCGCTCGAGCCAGTGGAGTCCCTGCGCTACGAATAACTAGGAAGGCGCCGCGGCGCGGACGACCTGCAGCGGAATCGCGCCGGTCTCGAACTCGTGGAACGCCAGCTGAATCGCGTTCCTCGTCCCCTTTGGAATCTTGACGAGCGGCGGCGCGCCCATCGCAAGCTGCAGCGCACGCGCGCCTATGACGCGGGCTTTTTCGTACTTCGTCAAACTCAATTGCTTCGCCATCGAAAACCCCTCCTACATTAATGCGCTCAACACCTTCAAAAGCGTCGGCCTCGTAAGCAGCACCTTGGCGACAACCGGCTTGTAGTTGCCTGCAAGCACCTTGTCCAAGTCGGCTTCGTTGATGCCGCCCACGATGTGGTTCCAGTCGTCGTCGGACAGTTTTTCCAAGACCTTGCGCAGCAACAACCGCTTGGCCAGCTTCGGGCCCGTTTGCTTCCGCCACTTTTCCTCGTAAGGCAGCAGGTTTTTCTTTGAGAAATCGCCTTTCGCGAACGCCTCGGACGCGGCTTCGGCGGCCATGTTGCCGGCTTCTATTGCCAGCCCTATTCCGCCGCCGTGAATGGGGTCCACCTGGTGCGCAGCAGTGCCTATTACCATGAAATTGTCTTTCACGAACTCGCTTATCGGTGCGCCGACGCTGATGAGGCCTCCCTTGTACTCGACTGGCTGCGCGCGCCTGAAGAGCTCCGGGTGCTCTGAAATGAACAAGTCCAACTGCGCCTTGGGATTCTGGTTCGTGTTACCCCCTATTCCTATCCCCACGTTGGCGACGTCGGTTCCTTTGGGAAAAACCCAGCAATAACCCCGGTTCGCCACCCGCGTTGAGAAATACAAGTCGATGAACGGCTCGCACGGAACGCCGGCCATTTCGTACTCGAAGCACGTGTCGACGTCGTACAACACTGCCTTCGCGTCGAACCCGGCTTCGCGGGCGATCTTCGCCTCCATTCCCTCGGCTGAAACAATCAGGGGGGCGTGGAACTCGATTTCCTCGCCCATGTGCAGCACCTTGGCGCCAGCTGGCTTTCCGTCTTTCTTCAAAAGAGAGATTGCGAGGGCGTGGGGAAGCACGTGAGCGCCTGCGCGAGCCGCGTCCATGGCCAAGTGCTTGTCGAACAGCTTTCTTTCCAGCACGTAGCCGTGCGTGCCGGCCGTCTTGAGGCGCAACGACTTTCCGTTTGGGGCGAAAACCCGCGCGCCGGCTATCTTGCTTGCAATGGCGTTTGGCAGGACCTTGATTCCGAGATCCGCTTCAGTGTGCTCGGCAACGCCTTCTCCGCAGCGCACCGGAGTCCCGATCTCTTTTTTCTTGTCGAGAACAAGGACCTTCATCCCAGCTTCCGCTGCTTTTTTGCCGAAGGCGCTTCCGCCCGGCCCCGCGCCGAGAACAATTGCGTCGTACTCCGTCTGGATTCTCAAGCAAAAATCACTTCGGCTTGCTTATTTTTATTGCGGCAACCGGACAGCCTTTTTCGCAGGTTCCGCACGCAACGCACTTGCCTTCGTCGCAAACTATTTTAGTCTCGTTTAGCGTGAGGGCGAGAACGGGGCAGACTGACACGCAGCCCGCGCAGTAAATGCACTTCGACGAGTCTAGACTGAATTTTTGAGCCATCAAACCGCCAAAAAAAGCCGTTGCACTAATTACCCTTGCCAAATTACTTAAATGTTGCTGCTGGCTTCCTCGAACTCCTGGTAGTCCTGGTCGTTGAACTCGAACAAGCTACGCGCAACCTTCTTTCCGCCGAGCTCGAAGCCGGCGAGAATTTCTTCCGCCTTTCCCGGCCTTTCGAACGCGGCCTTGTCCTGCGCCGGGTCAGACAAGTAGTCTTTTCCTCCGAACGAGAAGAGCACGAGCGGGTGCCTCACGCCACCCTCGACTTCCACGACGCGCACGCGCGCGTTCTTGCAGCCTAGCGCAACCAGCAGCGAACAATACAAGATTGCCCGGTCGAACGGATCCGCCGCTCCGAGCTCGATTATTTCCGGCGGCGAAAGCCAGTACGACACGGGAAGGTCGGCGTGAACGAAGTGCAGGGCCTTGACGCGCTGGAAAGCCGCTTCCGCGGCTCGGGGAAAGTCCTTGTCGAAGTCGTACTGCCCTCCCTGCGCGAGGGGCTCGAGCAGTTCCGTCTTCAGCGCTTGCACCGCCGAGTCAGCGGGCTTGAC
>JBFMEM010000090.1:0-3996 GCA_040753335.1 Microcaldota archaeon | reverse complement strand
CCGAAGTCGAACACGCCGTTTCCAGGCGCGCTGAACAACGCCGCCACTCCCAGTATAAGCGTGAGTTCCGTGATGAAGCTTCCAATCAAGTCGCCCCAAATGACTTCCTCTTCCTTTGCGCGCAAGGCGCTCAAGTTAAGCGCGAGCTCGGGCAGCGCCACTCCGAGGGCGACGACGCTCATTCCAATCAAGACAGGCGGGATGCCGATGCTGCGGCTCAGGCTCAACGCGTTGTCGACGACGAGAAAAGAAGCGGCCAGCACTACCGCGAGAGCCAGCACGGCCTGGCCTATCTTGCGCAAGAACGGCTTGCCGCGCCGGGTAACCGATTCAGTCGTCTGCAAGAGCGACTGCTGGCCTTCCGCGCGCCTGAAGTAAGACTGGTGTTCCTTGACGTTGTACAAGTACATGAAGTAAACGACTACCAGAATCAGGCCCTCGAAAAGCGTCAGGCGGCCGTCGAACAAGAGGAAGAAGGGAATCATGAGAACGAAAAAAATCCAGCCGAAGTTCTCGATCACCGTCTTCTCGCGAATCCACAGCCTTCCCTTCACCAGAGTGACTACCCCGAGCACGAGGCACACGACGAGAATGTTGGCGCCTATCACCGTACCAAGCACCAGGGAAAACTCGCCGCGCGCCGAGGAAATGGCGCCGATGAACAAGTCAGGCAACGACGTCCCAAAGCCTAGGATGACGAAGCTCACGAGGAAGGTGGGCAGGCCGTAGAAGCCCGACAAGTCAACCAAGTAGCGCACGAGCCTGTTGGCGGCGAACGCCAAAATTATTAAGAACACTACGAGTAACGTGAGTTGGACTACTACCATGCCTGAAATAAAGCAAGACTTGATTTAAACCTGTTGCGAGGAACTGAAAAATGCCTAAAACCGCCTTCCACGCGCTTTCCCCAAAGCAGGCAATGGCCGACCTCAAGACCGCCGACCAGGGGCTTTCGGAGGCGGAAGCGGAAGCGCGGCTCAAGCAATACGGCCCAAACAAGTTGAAGGAAAAAAAGCGCAAGACCCCCCTTCAAATGTTCCTGCAGCAATTCGCCAACGTCCTGATAATAATCCTCATAATCGCCGCGCTCGTCAGCGGCTTCCTCGGCGAAACAATCGACGCCGCCTTCATAGTAGTAATCGTCGTCCTCAACGCCGTGCTGGGCTTCGTGCAGGAATACCGCGCGGAAAAAGCGATTGAAGCCCTCAAGAGCATGGTCGCGCCCCAAGCCCGCGTAATCCGCGGCGGCGTCGAGAAAAAAATCGCGGCAACCCAACTCGTTCCCGGCGACATGGTAGTCTTGGAGGAAGGCGACAAAATTCCCGCAGACTGCCGCTTGATAGAAGCAATCAACTTCGACACGCAGGAAGCCTCGCTCACAGGAGAATCGCTTCCCGTGCACAAGCAAGCCGCCGTCCTCGTGGCGACCGACGCGATGGTGGCCGAACGCCGCAACATGACTTTCATGGGCACGATTGCAGTCCGAGGCCGCGCCAAGGCAATAGTCACGTCCACCGGAATGAACACCGAAATAGGGCTAATTGCGCAAATGGTGCAGGAAGCCGGCGACGAGGAAACGCCGCTGCAGAAACGCCTGGCCAAACTCGGCAAGCAACTGGGCTTCGGCGCCCTCGCAGCCTGTGCAATAATCTTTGCGCTGGGCGTCCTCCGCGGCGAAAACGTGTTGGAAACCTTCCTGATTGCAGTAAGCCTCGCCGTCGCGGCAGTGCCGGAAGGCCTGCCCGCAATAGTCACGATAACGCTGGCGATCGGCGTCCAGCGCATGGTCAAACGCAACGCCATAATCAGAAAACTGCCGGCAGTCGAAACCCTTGGCTCGACTACGGTAATATGCAGCGACAAAACCGGGACCCTTACTAAGAACGAGATGACCGTCCGCAGGATTTACGCAAACGGCGGCTTCGTCGACGTCAGCGGCAGCGGCTACGAAGTGCGCGGCGAGTTCACTCAAGTCAACAAGTGCTTAAAACCTCCATCCGACCCGCATTTAAACGCCCTCCTGCGCACGTGCGCCTTGTGCAACAACGCCGGCATAGTCGTGGACTCGGCGAAGCAGAAGGCCAGCATCGTCGGCGACCCCACTGAAGCCGCGTTGCTCGTCCTGGCCGCCAAGGCCGGAATGGATTACTCGAAGTTCAAGGAAGAAAACCCGTTGCTCGCGGAATTGTCGTTCGACTCCGAGCGCAAGATGATGTCCACCGTGCGCCAGACCAAGGAAGGAAAAACGGCGTTCGTGAAAGGCGCGCCCGAAAGCATTCTATCGAAGTCAACGAAGGTGCTGTTCAACGGACGCGAAGTGCCGCTGACTGCCGAGCACGTGAAGGCGTTCGAGAAAGCAAACGCGGAAATGGCGAGCAACGCCCTGCGCGTGTTGGCGATGGCTTACAAGCGCGTTCCAGAGTCGACGAAAAAGTATACGCTGGAGTCAATTGAAAGCGAGCTCGTCATAGTAGGCTTGGTTGGAATGATTGACCCGCCGCGGCCGGAAGTCAGGAACGCCGTCGCGCAATGCTACCAAGCCGGCATCCGCGTGGTAATGATTACGGGCGACAACGAAGCAACCGCAACAGCCATAGCAAGGGAACTCGGCATACTCAAGCCAGACCACAAAGTCCTCACCGGGGCGATGCTTGAGAAAATGAGCGCAAAGGAACTCGAGCAAATGGTGCAGGAAGTCACGGTCTACGCGCGCGTTAGCCCCGAGCACAAGATAAAAATCGTTTCCGCGCTTAAGGCGCGGGGCGAAATCGCCGCGATGACAGGCGACGGAGTCAACGACGCGCCCGCGCTAAAGAAAGCCGACATCGGAGTAGCCATGGGAATCACTGGAACGGACGTCGCAAAAGAAGCCAGCGCCATGGTGCTTGCGGACGACAACTTCGCGTCAATAGTCAACGCAGTCGAGGAAGGAAGGACGATTTACTCGAACATAGCCAAGTCAGTGCGCTACCTCGTCTCATGCAACGTCGGCGAAGTGTTAACGATATTGTTTGCGACCCTCTCCGGCCTCCCCAACCCCCTGACGCCCATTCAAATCCTTTGGATGAACCTCGTCACCGACGGCCTGCCGGCCCTCGCGCTCGGCGTCGACCCGCCGGAGAAAGACGTGATGCAAAAGCCGCCGCGCGACCCCAAGGAAAGCATTCTCAACAAGCGCGTCCTCTTCTACATTCTCACCGTGGGCTTGTTCACCTGCCTGGGAACCCTCATCCTCTACGTGTTCTACCTGCAAAACCAGTTGCACGCCGGCAAGTCACTTGCAGACGCTGAGACCTACGCCCGCACCGTCGCCTTCGCGGCAATAATATTCTTCCAAATGTTCGTCGCAATAGACGTGCGTTCCTTCAGCCGGTCGGTGCTGGAATTCGGGTTGTTCACTAACAAAAAGCTCGTCGGCGCAATAGCCGCGGCAGTCGGGCTGCAAGTCATTATTACGGCCACCCCTTTCTTCCACGAACTCTTCGGCACGACCTTCCTGGCGCCACTCGACTGGGCGGTAATCTTCCTAGTCTCGATGTCCGTTCTCGTGCTCTCGGAACTGCGCAAGAAAATAGCTCCTTGAATCACCGTAAGGCAACCACACGCGGCCTTGCGAGGGGCGTGTGAACCGGCCTGGCGGGAGGCCGGCGTTTTTTCGAGGCAACCGCGCGCTCGTACGCGAAAACGCCGATTGTAGCAATGACGTTCGTGACCACCAACACGATTACGACGATTTCGGCAAACCACTGGATGCGCACGCCCTGCATTGCCGGAACTGCCGCGAGAACCGCCGCCGCCAAACCGCGGGGCATCATCAGCATCATTATCGTGTTCGTGTGCGTGCCCGGCTTCTCGGGAACAATCAGCTTGACTGCAACCGCGCGGGCGGCAAGCGCCACTGCGACGACCGCCAGCGCAAGCAGCATGACGTCAACGTGAAGGGCGCCAGTGTTAAAGACGAGGCCGAGGTAGACGAAGAAGAAAGTGCGCACGAAA
>JBFMEM010000089.1:0-4064 GCA_040753335.1 Microcaldota archaeon | reverse complement strand
GTTTACGGCGACGCGGTTGCCAACGCTGTTGCGACAATCGCGCTCTCCGGCGTCCAACTGCCGGTAAATAAGACGACGAACTCGCAGGGCAAGGCGTCGTTCGCCGACCTGCCGCGCGGAGCCAACGCCACTGCAACCGCTCGCTACAACGAGTTTTCGGCAGGCGCTTCACTCAACCTCGCTGCCGCGAGAAACAACGTCACGCTAACGCTTCTGCCGCCTCAAGTGCAGGCGACTTTCAAGGCAGTCGACTTCTTTACTGGCGCGGACTTGACGGTCAAAAACCCGGTTTTCCACGTGCACTTGCAAAGCACTTCAACGCCCGAGCTCGCCAACTGCACTCAAACGAGTTCAGACGGCTGCGCAACGCCCGTCTACTCTTCCGTTCAGTACGCGCTGCGCGTGACTGCAAGCGACTACATGCCGACGACGAGCACGTTCAACCCCTCGCCCGGAAGCGACGCCGCCGTTGAAGTGAAGCTCGTGCCAGTAACCAGCGCAGGCATGGTAGTCAGGGGCGGGTTGTACGACTTCGACACAGGCAACGCCGTTTGGCTCGAGCCGCACTCGACTAAAATCAGTCTGGACGCCTTGCCGCCGCTTGAAATGCCGGCCGAAGGAATAGAGAGACGCGTTGAAATGCCTGCTTACGAACTCGAGGCAGGAAAGGCTTACTACCTCCAGTTCCAGCTCTACCTGCCTCCAGAGGCAAGCGAAGCCGGCTTCTACTTCCAAGCAGGAGACAAGACAAGCGTGCTCGCGGACTCGGCTGGAATACTGCGCAGCCGCGACTGGAACCCCGACGAAACGATTTTCGCCGAAGCGCGGGGCGCAGTGACTTCCACGCGCGGCTTCACCAACACCGCCTGCGGAGCCTCCGAATCTTCTGACGGCCTGTACAAAAGCGTTTTCATACGCGTTGAAAACAACGGCAACAACTCCGGAACCATTCCAATCACCGTTCCCTTATTCGTGACGGGCACGACGCGGCCGCAAGTCACTTTCTCTTACTCGGCTTACGCCGTCACGCCGGACGGCGTAATGCGCAGTCCAACCGACCCAGCGCGCGGAACAGGCCCGACTCCCTCCGGAAAGTGGTGCAAGACAGCAGCGCACAACGTAACGTTCAAAGTCAGAGACCCGCTTCAAGGCAGGCACTCGCTCCACTGCGGACTCCAGGCCTGCGCGGACGTGTCTTACTCCGAGTCGGCAACCGGACGCGTGGGCGGAACCGGCTTCGCTGCAATGGTTCCCCTGGACTTGACTCAAGGCAACGTCTCGATTTCGTACAACGTGTTTGACTTCAACTTGGGCGACGCAGAAAACCCGACTCCCTTGAAGATAACCATTCCGGCCGACAATATGATGCTCGACGTCTACGACCCCGAAACCAGGAACCAGTACACCATAAACGTTTCGGCTGCAAGCGAGTTGCCGAAAAACCGCGGAAAAATAGAAGTCCCGGTGCGGACTGCTTCGCCGATATCGGCCGGCCTCGCCGACGTTTTCTTCGACTACGGAGACAAGTTCACGCAACTCCAATCCTATTTACTGCTATACGGGGAAGTTCACGCCACGCTCACCAACACGTATTACCTGAGTTACGACGCGGACACCGAAGCCCTGGTACTCAAAATAAAAGACCCGGAAACAGAGGGACTCAAGCTGCCGACTGAAGTCAACGGCGAATGGAGCCACGCCGCAAACGACGTTACTGACCCCGACACGATTTTGTTGTTCACGGACCCAATCATGCCGGGCGACGCCGTCTACGTGCGCCTAGACTACGATTCTCTTCCGCCGGAGTGCAGGGACACAGAAATCGTTGCAATGCCCCTGCCCAACTGCTTCGAATACGACTCAACCAAACAACTTCTCAGGTTCGACGCAAGCGCTTCCAACACTTTCGGACGCGAATGCCCGCTGTACAACGTAGACCCCAACCAAGTAAACGAATACCAAGGACAAATACGCTTCAACGTCTTCTGCCTCGGCATAACCGCACAACCATACAACCTCAAAGTAATCAAAAACCCTGCGGTCCTCACTTATTTCGAAAGGCGAACGGCAGGGGAAACTCCGGCGGTCTACAAGTCGGACATTGCGGCTGAAGGCTATTCAACCGGATGCGGCGAGTTTCCCGCGCCAAAGATTTACTTGCTGGCGAACAACAAGCAACTCGGCTCCCTCGACCATCCTTACCTGGGTTACAACGGAATACTGCACAGCGTCGTAGACAAAGTCACGGAACCCGGGGCGTACGTCTACGTCGTCAACGAGGGAACCGAGCAAAAACTGTTGTTGGGAAGCTCGAACGTCAGCCTGGCCGACTTTACTTTTGACTTGAACCGCGTGCAAGTGCGCGAAGTACTCGAGAAAACAGTGTTCCGCAGGCACGACGAACGGCCCGAGGCAACCGCGGTTGAAAAAGGCTTCCCCTACTCGGCGTTCTCGACGCGGCCGGTCAAGTACTCGTGGGCGTCGCTGCGCTTGTCGAGCACTCCCGACGCAGAAGGAGTCATGAGCCCGGACTTCGTCACGAACTACGGCGAAATAACGGATTGCCTTGAGGAAGAAAACCAAGGAGTGTTCGTAAAGTCGTTGAACCCCCGCGACAACACTTGGCAACACGACCCACTGCTTTGGGAAACGCGCGCGGAAGTCGCCAAGCTTAGTGCAGAACAATACCTTCAGTCAACGGAATTCGGTTCGGTGTGCGGATTCAAACTCGAAGGCGCGAATGCAACCGAAACCGCGTTGTGCGGAACCGGTTACTGGAGCTGCGGCGGAGGATGCGTGCTGCCCCGCCCGATTGTCTTCTTTGACGGAACGCAACCGATTACTGACATCGACTGCGTGAACGACGGCCGCCTGGTCGACATATTGCTTCCGCAGAGTTATACTTCTGGCGACGAGAGTCACGGCAAGGGCGTTGGCCACGTCTACATGCTTTCTCCCTCGAGGTCGGAGTACTACCTCCACACCCCCTCCTGCACGGTGTGGCGCTACTGGAAACGCGGGCTGGTGCTGTCGTACCAGTGCGAGTGGCTGTGCCACAGCGACTTGACGACCTTCGAAGCCTACGACTTCATCGAACCGTTCTCTAAGGGAAAGCAGACGATGGTCACCTGCCCGAAAAACAACCACAAGAGCTTTGAACACCACGGCTGCCCCGAGGACAAGGTCAAGCAGCTAATGGCCGAAGAACTGTTTCCAGAAGGCAGCTACACCCTCGTCAGCGACGTCGACGGAACTCACTTCGAGTTCGGTTCGGCGATGCCGGGCAAAAACCTCGGCTTCCAAACCAAAGTCAACTACCTTTACGCGTACGACTCCTGGTGGGACCGCTGGCGCGACGACGGCGCAGGCGGCCTCTGCGACTTCATCCCCAGCGACTGGGACGGCAGCAGGCACCGGGACTACAACCCAGAAGGCACATGCGACGGCGTACGAATATGGGAAGAATGCATTTTCACGAGCAGAAACAACGAAGTGTGCGAGGCGGGCTGCGGCAACGCCAACCAGCCGGCGTGCAACGGAGTCTGCTACGACAACCTCCTCTACTCCAACGGCTACTGCGTGGAAAGGGAAGAAGTCTGTGGCCAAAGAGGATCAACTCCCTGCGAAGCCGAACCAGGGTGCGCCTCGCCCGGCATCGCAAACGTGGAAGCATACGTTGACCTCGCAACGAACACGTGCCAATGGCACTGTAAAGAAGGATACCACTGGACGGGCGGCGAAGACACGAGCGGCCAGCAAGGCGCGTGCGTCGAAGACTAGCCGCGAGCTAAACTCAACGTCATAACTGCACTTGACGTCGAGAATAAAGCATTTTGCTCTCGGACCACGAAACCTCCCGTTCCCCAGGCTCTCGAAGGGTCAGGCACTCTCAATATCGCGCTCGATGGCCAGCCGCCTTCATTCTGTTGGTTAAGCAAAAGCCATTCAACACCTTTCCACCGCGCTTGCTTGAGCGCACGCAAGGCCAAGCCGGTGGAAAAGGCGTCCGAACCGTTTTCGCCCCAGCCGCCGTCTGTGTTCTGCGAAGACTCGAGCCAAGCCCT
>JBFMEM010000088.1:0-4072 GCA_040753335.1 Microcaldota archaeon | reverse complement strand
GTCAACTCGTAATTGCCCGAATCGTTTATTACGTAACCGCAATATACGGGAATTGGCGGGGGCGGAGTGACTCTCAGGCCGCCCAGGATTTCGTGCAGGCCGCCTGCAGAGTAGTTGGTCTGGTTTTTCACGGGAGCGTAGACGTAGTACTGCATGAGGTAATTGACTGCGACGACGAAGACGACTATCGCAACTATTACGACGATGTACTCGACGCCCACCTGGCCCCTTCGCATGGAGAAAACAAGTTGCCGTCTACTTAAAACGATTATGGTGGCGGAGTCGTGGGCGTGCTCCAGTTGCGGACGTAGCCGTAAAAACCGCCTTGGCCTGAAACGCTTTGGTTGTACGGGTTGTAGCCCTCGCTTGACCCGAACAAAGGAGTCAGCGACTCGTTAACTGACGGCGCGTAAACGTAGTTGGTCACCAGCAGGTAAATAACCGCGGCGAAAACAACCACTGCCGCCGCGATGATCAAGTACTCCAACGCCGCCTGTGCCCTCGCCATGAAAAAAAGCAGGCGAGCCAAGTATAAAATTAGTGAGGCTGAGGACGGGAACAGCTTTAATTAACTCAGAAAACAAAATAATTCCGCAGTTTCGGCTAGCTGGGGAGCTAGGGGTTCCCTGCAGACGCAAATCCCCTTTGGCGCGGCGAAGCCGAGGGACGGACTCGAGGACTGAATCCGGCCCGGGACACTGCCGTAGACTCCTTGCCCTGCGTTACGCGGCACGGAGCAAATCGAGCCAGGCCGGAAGGAGCAACTCTAAGCCCCGCATCGCGTGCTCGCAGAAAACAAGGACGAGGCAAGCCCCGGCAAACCAGAGCCAGTCTCCGTTTTCAACCCGCGGAGCCGGAACTGCACTGCACTTTTTACTTCGCCGCTCCGCTGTTGCTACGCGGCTAGTAAAAAGCGCCCAAAACGACTTTTTATTACTGCGCAACTAAATTCTTTTGGAAGGGGTTTGCGGTTTGAAGGCTTTGCTGTTGTTTTTGCTGGCGGTCGTCGCAGTGCTGGCGGTTTACTTAGGTTACTCCACGGAGCCCCGGCAGCCAGTGGTTTCCACGCCGTCGCCTGCTGCGACAACGGATTTTATTTCAACTCCTTCCGCAGCTCCCTTCGCAAGCCCTTCAATCGAGCCCTTGGCCGGCGGGCGGACGCTTAGCCTCAAGCTTCCGGCGGCCGCGTCTGACGGAGGCGTGCTTGCGGAACTCACGGTCAGCGCGAGGCCGGCCGCCTCTGCCGGAAGGCCGCGCAACTGGATTCCAGTGCCCGATCCGTCGAATCCAATTGTCAACAACGACACGCAGGTTTCGCTCAGCGTTGCCGCCGAGTACGCGCGCGCCTTCGCTGAAGCGGATTCTTCAGGCGTGGACTTGTTTTACGCCCTCACGGCGCCTTCTGTTGCAGTCGGCGGCAGAAGCGCGGGCGCGGCCGCCGCGATTGCGGCAATTGCTTTGCTGGAGGAAAAGCCGCTGCGTAACGACACGCTCATTACAGGAGCAATCGAGCCGGACGGGAGAATAACGCGCGTTGGCAGGGTTCTCGACAAAGCGCGCGCGGTCAGGGAAGGGGGTTACTCCGTGTTCTTGGTTCCGGTCGGCGAGTCGTTTGAAGGCGTTCAGCGGACGGCTCAAAACCAGTCTTGCACAACCGAGTACGTCGAAGGAGTTCCTTTCACGAGCTGCCGCACGCAGAGCACGACTTGGGTCGAGCAAGTAAACGTTTCCGAAGAAACGGGAATTCAAGTAATCGAGGTCGCAAACGTTTCACAAGCTTACGAGCTAATGCGCGAGGCGGTAGAGTGAAGAACAAGACACTGTTCGCGGTGTTGGCAGTCGCATTCGCTGCGGGAGCGCTTGCCTTCGTCTTCGCCTACTCGACGGCGCCGTCTCCGAGTCCCCAACTGACGTTCACTGCGGCGGCCGTGACTGAAGACGGGAGGGGGGTAATCGTTCCGTTCCGGATGTACTTGATCCAAGGAAGCGGCAGGATTCTCGTCAACGTCGCGGGAACCACGTTCACGGACGACGTCGAAAACTCTTTGCGAAAGGCAAGGCTCAACGCCGAGCGCGTGGTGGGCCGCTCGCTTTCCTCCGTCGACCTCGTGCTCGAAACGGCTGCCGAACAACGGGCGGTGAGCGGCGAAAGCGCCGGCACCGCCTTTACGATGGCGATCGCGTCGCTCGCGAGCAACAGGCCGTTGCGCGAGGGAACGGCGGTAAGCGCGGCGTTGGCCGAGAACGGCACTTTGATGGAAGTCGACGGCGTTGAAGAAAAGATTCTTGCAGCACTCGCAGTGGACAAGAAAGTGTTCGTAGTCGCCGAAGGCCAGGAAATAAGGGACGAGGCCGCCTTGGCTTCGCTTGGAGTCGTAGTAGTAAGGGCGCAGGACGTTTTCGAAGCGGCTCGCATGCTGTTGTCGTAATCGTTTAATAACGCCGCGCGCCAAAATACTTTTCTAACTGCGGGGGTCGCCTAGTGGCTATGGCGCCAGCCTGCTAAGCTGGTGGTGCTTTGCGCCTCGGGGGTTCAAAGCACTTTTTGCTGCGCACTCGCTTGGGCTCGTGCTTGCAAAAAGCGCCCAAAAAGCGCGGAAGCAAAAAGTCTGAAAATCCCCCTCCCCGCGTTTTTTTTTTTTTAGTGCACGGCGGCAATTTCCTTCAAAATAGTTTTGGCTGCGGCTTCGAAGTCTGGCAAGTCGCCGAAGACCATGGGCTTCAATTCGGTTTTCCAGTGCTTTTCCTTTTCCGAGAGTTTTTCTTCAAACGATTTTTTGGAAAAACGCAGGTTGTAGTACGCGAGTTTCTTGTCTATTGTCTCAAAGTCGGGAGTGGCCTTTCTTTTCTGTATGAGGAAGGCGAGGTCGTACGCGTCTCTTGCCTTGTCGCGCGTCATTATTGCCCTCACTTTTTCGGCGGCAACTTCGTCTAACGACATTCCTTGAACTATTTTCACCGGAAGGCCGTACGCATCGAAATCGAGTTTAAGCGAAAGGGTTGGCTTTATTACCTGCTCTCTGAGGCTTGCTTCGACGTAGACGTGGCACAAGTCTTTTTCCGACGTATTCAAGGGTCCTTTTGCGCTTATTCGGAAGGAAACGCTTCGTTCTCCCGCTTCTATTTTTTTCACCGTGTTTTCCACGCCGAAGATTCGCAGGGCTTCGGAAACTTCTTTTCCGAGTTCTTCCTTCGGCTTTCCGACATAAGTGAAGTCCAAGTCTTCCGAAAACCTATCGAGGCCGTGGAAAAACCAGAGGTAAGTGCCGCCCTTGAATACTACTGGCTCTTCAGTAAGCGCGGTTAGTATTATCGCTTGAAGATAGTGTTTTTCCTGTTGCCATGGCCGCGTTTTGTAGAGTTTTGCGATTTTCAGGAGGGTTTCCTTGTCGATCACAGTAACCACTTCTCGAGTTTTTTTCTCCCGGTTCCCTTGAATCGTTTTACGTAGGACTCAAGCTTTTCACTATCTACCTTTTCCATCAGTTCGGAAACCAGTTTTTTCGGAAACGCGTTGAGGTACACTCCGTCAACCAGCGCTTTTTCCAGCGAGGCCATGAAAACGTAGCTCTGCCCCCTTCGGTGCTTTTCGTAGCCGTAAAACAGCGAGGACGGAATTTTGTGGTAAGTTAATCCTAGGGAAGCGTATGTCCTGCTTTTCCTTGGAGTGGCGCACTCCACGTTTTTCGGCACCTGCTGGACGAGGCCGTGAAACAACAGCGCAGAGTGAAGGGAAACGTAAGCCGGTTCAAGCAACTGGGAGGCGATTACGAAGTCGTCGTCGGTGAAAGCGATTCTTCCCCGCAGGATTTTTGTGGCCAAGCCCTTGTTCGCCAGCCGCGACAAGTAAACCTTGGCAACCGACTTCGGTTTTCCAACCAGGTTCGCGAGCTGCTGCGCCGAGTAAACCGCCCGGCTGCTCTTCAAAGCCCGCTCCCTTATCTCGTAAAGATTCGTTTGCTTCATTATCTCGCCCAGGTAACTAAATTGTTACCTGGAAGGGATATAATAGCGTTTCGGTGCTGCGCTCGGGGGTTCAAATCCCTCTCCCCGCGTTTCTGTTTATTCGATT
>JBFMEM010000087.1:0-4103 GCA_040753335.1 Microcaldota archaeon | reverse complement strand
GTGCCTCTCGCGCTTGCGCTTGGCGTAAGCTTCGTTGCGGAGAGTCCGCCAGTCAAACCCGGCTGCCGCGAGGGCTTTCTTGTAGCCGCCGCTTCCAAAGTGGTGGTCGGCGATTGAAATCAGGCCGCCTTCGTCGCGCTTTACCGCCCCGTAATCGATGCCGAGTCCTTCCGCGCGGCGTTCGAGAATTCTGTCGACTATTTTTTGCTGGTACTTATTCAACGGCTTTTCGGTCATGAATAGTGTTCTGGAGGCGTTCTTTTAAGAGGATTGCGAACTATTTTGTCCGCCTTGCTTCTTCGGCCAACCGCAGCATTTCGTTGGCGTGCCGCTCCAAACCGGCTTTGCGGTAGTGGTGCGCCGCTTCGTAGAAGTTGGACGCCGAAAAATGCAGGTCCGCCGCTTCCTTGTGGAAGCCGGCGCGCGCCAGTATTTTCGCTCCCTCTCCGTAGTCTTCAGATCGGATGAACGAATCCCTTGCGAGGGCCGGCTTTTTTTGCTCGACGTAGTGCCGGCCGAGGAGGAAGCAGATGCCTCTCTTGATGCGCTCAGGCACGTCCGGAAGGCCTACCAAGCCGGTCAGGAAATGCTCGCGCGCGGCTGGCCTGAGGCCGTCGGCGGCGCCCCGTATCCTGCCAATGGTGTACTCGCCGGCTTCCAGGCGCTCTAGGACTCTTGCTTCAAGTGGCTTCCTTGGCTCTGTCACAATTTTCTTTGGCGCGCAACTTAATTAAACCCCGCCGCGCTCAAGGCAATGAATGTACAGGATTGCCGTAATCGGAGGAGGCGGCGTCGGCAAAAGCTTGCTTACCTTTGCTTTCGCCAAGCACCTGCGCAAAAGGGGGCTCGACTGCGCTACTGTGAACTTGGACCCGGGCTGCAAGCACTTGAAGTACGCGCCGTGCTTCGACTTGCGCGAACACTATTCTCTCGACAAGGCAATGAAGCAGTACAACCTCGGCCCAAACGGCGCGTTGAAGAAAATCTATGAAGACGCCAACGCAGACCACAAGCTCAAGAAAGCGGTGGCCGACGCCCTCAACGACTGCGACTGCGCCTTGCTCGACACGGCGGGTTCGATGGAACTCTTTCTCTTGGAGGACGGCGCGGCGTTCCTGAAAAGCGTTGCGGACGCGGTTCTCTTCGTCGTCGACAACCAAGCGGTTTCAAGCGAAGACGACTTCCTCGTTTTGAAGACAATCAGCGCGGTTCAGACAATAAAATACTGTCTCCCGACGCTGACGGTGGTAAACAAAGCGGACTTGATTGAGCGGGCGAAGAAAAAAGAGCGGCAAAAGCGCCTCGGCTTTCCGTGCGTCGGCGGACGCGCCGCGGTGGTCGAACACCTGAGGAACCTCTTCGAGGAAATAGGGAAGGAAGAACGCCTTGTTTTCGTCAGCGCGCTCGAACGCAGCGGCCTCGACGAGCTGATGGACGCAGTGAACGAGCTTCGCTGCGAGTGCGGGGATATGCGCTAGGCGCAGAGGCAGAACTGCTTATGCTAGCAAGAAGTTTGTTGTGGCTTTTTTTAGCGCCGGCCTTGCTGTTGTTCGGATGCGCTGAAAAAGCGCCTGAGGAAACGGCGCAGGCAGCGGAGGCCGGCTACCTGTCTTTTGCGGAAGAAGCGTTTTCGGTGGCTTACCCGCCGTGGCCGCAGCAGCCTCTTGGAGAAAATCTTCTCGCGGTCGGGAAGGACTATTGCAGCGTGGCCGTGAAAAAAGAAGATTTTCCTTACCTTCCCCGCGCATTCGAGTCAAGAGCAGAAGTTATCGCGCTTGCGCTCGAGCGCGGGGGCTTCATCTTCACGGAAAAAGATATTCGCGCAGAAGAAGCGAAACTGGACTTCACCAAAGGCTCGGGAACATCGGGTATCCACGGAGTCATTAGATTAATTCCGTGCAGCGAAAAGATTTACTGGGTGATGGTAAGTTGCCCAAGTGGCGGGAATGACTCCTTTTTCGAGAGAGTGCTTGACTCCGCGGAGTGCTCCGTCCCTCCCTCCGGCTTGCGGGAGGAAGCCTGTCCTCCGGCCACTCTCGGCTTTGCGCAGAGAAAATTCCTTCTCGCGACCACCACGAGCTCAGCGTACAAAACCGGGGAATCCTGGGCTCTTGCGATGGAAAGGCTTCCCGACGTCGCGGACGTAATGCTCTGGATGTTCATCCCCAAATACGAGGAGTTCCTTCCAGGCCACGCGGTTTCCGAAAATACTTCCGGCGCAGTAGAGGCAACAAAAATATTTCTCGAAACCCACGGCGTTGACTTATTCGTGGGCATCGACCCCACCAGCGGGCTCAACCGGAGCAAGCTGTACGAGTTGAACAGCCGCCACACGACTTTCGCAGACCCCGATTTCCGTCAGACATTCAAGAGCGCTGCAGTCTATTACGCGCGGGAGCTCCGCCCAAAATACATGGCCCTCGGCATAGAGATAAACATGTACTACCCCGGAAACGAGGAAGACTTCGAGAATTACCTCTCCCTTTATAGAGAAACCCGCCGGGAAGTGAAAAGAGTTTCGCCCGACACAAAGGTTTTCGCGACAATGCAGCTGGAAGACATGCAGGCGCTCTGGCTGGCGCCCACGCATAACTCCACCTGGTATGTTCTCGAGGAAATGGATGACGACATGGACCTCGTTGTCCTGAGCACCTACCCCTCCCTTGTTTACGCCTCTCCTTCCCAGATTCCAGCGGATTATTTTTCCCGCGTGCGCGAGCACACCTCCCTCCCAATAGCAGTTGGTGAAACCGGCTATCCAACTGGGGACGGCGTGATAGGAGACCGCGGCTCCCAGCAGAAGCAAAACGAATACCTCGCGAGGCTGCTCAGGGAAGCGGACGAACTTGACATGGAATTCGTGACATGGATCACGATGTACGACCCGGAGTGGGAGGACCTGCCGGAGGTGCTGAAGCCCTTCGAGGACATGGGGCTCAGGCACGCAAACGATACGCCGAAGCAAGCGTGGTGTGTAATGAAGGCCGCGAAGGACTTGTCCTACCGCAGCTAAAGCCGGCAGCTGGTTCTCTCAGCGAATGGGCTCGTATTCCTCGCTTGACTTGCCGAACAGCGCGTAGCGGACGCTGTTGATGACGTGGAACAAGAAGTATTTTACCGTGCCCCATTTTTGGACTCGCCGCATTGAAACGTTGACCGGAGCCCGTGCGACGAACACGAACCGCCCTATTTTCAACAGCCTTGCGGCCAAGTCAATGTCTTCGCACGTGATGAGGTTCTTGTTGAATCCCTTTACCTTGAAGTAAGCGACGCGGCGCGCCGAGTAGTTCGAACCCGGCCCCGACGGGTGCTTGAGCAGCGCCATGACGCCCAGGTACGGAACGAACAGCATTTTGCTGACAAGCGTCTGAAACAGCGTTCCGTCGGAGGGCAGTACGGGGCCCTGTGCGCCAGCTACCCGGCCGTCCTCGTAGGCCGAGACCAGCGTGCGCAGCCAGTTGGGCGGCGCGTGGATGTCGGCGTCCGCGAAAACGAGGACTTCCGCTCGCCTGCTTGCGGCGAGGGCTCCCTCGTGCCGCACTGCGCCGACGTGGAAGGGCGGCACTTTCGACGCGTTGACTACCTTGGCGCCGTGCGCTCTAGCGATTTTTGGCGTGGCGTCCGTGCTCTTGTTGTCCGCGACTATTATCTCGAACCTGTTTCGCGGAAAGTCCTGCTGCAGAATCGAGTCCAAGGCGGTGCCGAGGTACTTTTCTTCGTTGTAAGCCGGGATTATTACTGAAACGAATGGAAGCTTGGGCTTTGCTTGCGCCATGCCGAAAACGCCTTTTTGAACACCTTAAAAAGCAGTTCGGATAATAAGGTTTTCTGGTAGTACTTGGTTTGCAGGGGGGGGGTGTTGTTTCAATGCCTGCGAGAAGAGAGGACGTCGTTATAGCTTACGGGACTTCCCACCCGGAGTTGGCGAGACAAATTTCCAGAATATCCCGCATTCCGACGGTTAAAGTGAACGCGCGTCAGTTCGCGAACAAGGAAGTGGGCTTGGTGGACAAGGAAGGCAGGGGCGTGGCAATTGAGGGCAGCGTGCGCAGGAAACACGTGTTTTTAGTGCAGTCTCCTTCCGGAAAGAAGCTTAATGACTT
>JBFMEM010000086.1:0-4112 GCA_040753335.1 Microcaldota archaeon | reverse complement strand
CCACTGTAAACGCGACGTCGGCAATGCAGCCTTCAACGTGGCAGCCGAAGTCCACCTTGAGGACGTCTTTCTCGCCAGTGAACGAAACATCTCCCAGAGAGGGCGTGAAGTGAGCTGCCTCGTCGTTGCGCGACAGGTTCACGGGAAAAGCGGGTTGTGCGCCGAGCTCGCGGATTTTCGCCTCGATTTTTTCCGCGAGCTCAAGCAGCTTCACGCCAGCTTTTGTCTCGGCGGCTGCGAACGCCTTGACTCGCGAAGCGATTTCGCCTGACTTCAAGTAGTTTTTGAGCTCTTCATCGTCCATGCACAGGATTCGGGCGGGCGGCAATAAAAAACCAGAGCGTCACCACTCGCCGATGCCCTTCTGCCTTCCCTTTGTCTTCAGGTCTTCCGCGCTCACGCCAAGCGCCCCGAGTATTTTCAGCACTGCCGGAAGCACTTGGTTGTTGACGTAATAGTCGGAGTCGTAGTCTTTCGCAAGCTCCGCGGGCCAAGCTTTCTCCGAAATGGTCTTCCCAGAGCGCGTTACGACGTAGCCTATTGTCGAGTACTCGCCGTAAGGCAGTCCCGCTTCCTGGGCCTTCTGCAGCGCCGCGACTTCAGGGCTCGCCACCTCGTATGCCTTGATTTTCTTGCGCACCTGCGTGTAAATAACGCAGTCCTCCAAAGGAGTCTTGCCTGCTTTGAGTTCCTCGACGGCTTTGAAAACCAGTTCCTTTGCTTTCTTAATGTCGCCTTCCTTCAAAACCACTTCGAGCACGCTGCGCTGCAGCCTTCTTGCAACTCGGCTCCAGTCCCGTCGCACGAGTTCGAAGCCGCGGATCTTGATTTTTCGCTCGCGGTTTATCAACGCGTATTTTTTCTTCGCGCCCACTTCCTCCTGCTTCTTTGAAACGAAGATCCCCCGCGGGTAATAGTCTTCCAACTCGAGTTCCATGCGCTCGGGAAGCGACGCGTTGACTGCCCTGCGGAATTCCTCTATCTTCTTTTCCTCGCCTGGCTTGAACTGCAGGAGAGCCGCGTCCGTATCACCATACAAGACTTTGAAACCAGCTTTCTCAGCTGCTTCCATAGTTTGCTTGATGTAGTGCCGCGCCCACGCAGTAGTGCTTTCACCGCATTCTCTGGAATACCATCTCGCCCGCGCATAGGAAAGCATTCCATAATAACTGTTGGCCAAAATCTTCAAAGCCCATTGGCGCGCGTGCAATTGCTTGTATTCCTCGCTTTCCTTCGGCGTTTTCTTCGTCTGCGCCTGCACGGCGCGCCGCGCATCAATTATTTCCTCCAGCGTCGTCGGAACCAGTCCCTTTGTCTTCGAGCAGAACTTGTGGCCCTGGGGCGAAACGTGCGCTTCGTTCTTGGAACAGCAGCCGCAGTTCAACGAATAGGGATCGATGTTGAAAGAGACTATCAACGACGGGTACATGGACTTGAAGTCGAGCAGCGCGAGGTTTTCGTAAACCCCGGGCTCGGGCGTTTTGACGTAAGCTCCCTCGATGGGATTCTGCTGGCGCGCCCGGATTTCGGGTTCCTTGGGCTTGTTCGGAATCACTTCACCGCGCTCGAAAGAACGGCGCATCAACAGGTTTTCGACGAGTCGTCCTGTCGTGCTACGAACGGTTTCGAACAGCGTTTCGCCCGAAAGCCTCGACAACTCGAGTTCCAACGGAAGCGTGTGCTGCGCGAGTTCGAGGCATGCGACTGCGTCGTCGCGGTTGTAGCGCGCCAAGTGTTCCAGCTGCTCGCCGCCCGCGTCCCACGCCTTGTGGATGTCTAGCTTGTGCACTTCCGTCTTTTCCTTTCCCAAGAGCTCGGCGTACGCGAGGCCGAGAGTCATTCTCGGCAGCCTGATTGCGCCCACGGTATCGAGAAAATCGACTACAGGGTAGACGTCGTAGTGAATCCTGCCCGGAACCCTTGTCGCAGGCCTTATTCCGGCCTGGCGCGTGCGAAGCGGCGCCAAAACGCGGCCGGGATAGAACGACGCGTGGATTTTCTTCGAGCGCTCGCGCAAATAAGGCAGGTCGAAGGCGTCGCCGTTGTACGAGCAGAGGAGGTCGACCTTCTTTTCGCGCAGCAGTTCGCAGAAGCGCTCTATCGCAGCTTTTTCCGACGGCGCTGCTTCAACGAATTTTGACGAAAACTTTTTGGAATGGGAAATGACCAGAGGGGAGTCGCCCGGCGAAGCCGCTGAAATCATTATCACCGGATCCTTGACGGGATTTGGGGCGTTGGCAGGAGTGTGCACTTCAATGTCGAACGCCAGCGTGCTGAACTCGGGCTGCGCAGGCGAGTCAACTGGTTTTACCGCCTTCAGTGTTTTGCCGTCCAGCTCTACTTCGCATAAAGAGCACGGAACCAAGCCGTTGTCTATCAGAAAACGCTTGGTGAAGGAAATGCGGTGTTCGTAGCTCTGGCCGAATTGCTTCGTGGCCTCGTGAAGCTTCGGAACGTGAAAAGGGTCTTCCGCGAAAACCTTGAGCAAGGCGACGCGCTCGCGGCCAAGGGTTCTATGCACGCGCTCGACCGCGGCCGCCTTGATTTCCCTGCCGCGGTCGTAAGCCTTGAGGGCGATAATTTTTTTCGACAAGGCCGTCAGGTCAGCGCCCTTTTCCGGAAGCACGTAGAAATAAGGCTTGAACGCGACGTCGTACGCACGGAAGCTCTTGCCCGTGCGCTCGTCCTTCAGCAAAAGCCGCAGGGCGTGCCTGTCTCTGAGCGTAGTGCTTTCGACGTCCAGCAAGAAGGCGCGCGTTTTCATAAGCGGGTTAGGGGGAAGCGGCTAAAATTGTTTTGCTGGCCGGCGCGAGAAAAGGGTTAATAAGCAGCGCAAAGTCTTTTTTGCGGTGAAGCTTCAATGCCCGAGCCAGTGCGGCCGTTGGACGCCATAAAAGCGGACATGCGTACCCTTGATTCCAAAATCAACCTGATTGCGCAAAAAATTCGCATGATGGAAAAGAACGAGGAAGTCATTGGCCGCACCATGGTCGCGTTGAACGAAAAAATCAAGAAACTCGAGGAAGGCGGGTCGCGGACGGCTGCTGCCGCGGCAGGCGCCAGCGGGCCCGACTTGGGGTCTGTCAAGGACCAGCTCAAGGCATTGGAAGAGAAAATCGACGCAACCCAGTCGCAGCTGCTGGAACTCAAGTACGTCATGGACACGATCAACCCCCTCGATTACGCGACGCTCGACCAGGTAAAGGAACTCTTGGAAGAAAAGCTCGGCAAGAAGTAAGCGTCTAGATTTTTTCGAGCGCGAACGGCACTTCCTCCGAAGGCGCTTCCGCTGCTTTTTTCTCGGCAGGCGCTGGAGCCTCGGGCTTCTTCGGCTCCTCTTTTTTCTCAACAGGCTTTTTAGGCGCCAAGGCAATGCCTAGAAAAGACTTTTTGGGCTGGGGCACGGGCTGGACGGGCTGCGCAGGAGCGGGTGCAGGCGGCTTTTGCTGCAGTGCCTGAAGCGCCGACGCCGGCGGCGCGGCAGGCGCTTGGGGAGCGGGAGCGACCGTTTCCGTGCACGACGAGTAAGCCGGCCTGGGCGTGAAGCGCGTCTGGCGCTCGCCTGTTTCCGCGCCTATTGCCTCGCCGTTCACTACCTCGAAAGTGGCAGTGAATTCGCCGAGCTTCTGGACGTCTACCTCGTGCTGCGCGTGCACGAGGAGGCCGACTCCTTGTTTCTTGTACTTCTTGAGCACGAGCTCGGCTTCGCCGATTATCTGGTCCGCGTCGTGCTCGAACGCGATTATGAGCGAAAGGGACGTGGTGGGAGGAACTGGAATGGATTCTATTATCGTGGAGACGAGCATGCGCTGTATTTCAACAGGGTATTTCTTGACGTTCAGGAAAAAGACCTTGCCTATTGCGTCGCGCCACGGCGTCGCGAGGTCGGCTGAAATGTTTTTCGCAAACAGCGAGGGATAGATTTTCTGCAGCACCTGCAGAGTTCGCACGGCGCGGCGTATGTTGAACATGAGCACGTCCTTCGACTCGCGCATCGAATTCAATTCGCTTATCAGGTCCGACAGCGAGAATAGGGAAGCGCGCTTGGCATCGTGAGCAGCCTTGATGGGCTGCGCAACCTCGCTTCCGGTCAAGCCGAAAGTGCGCAGGAA
>JBFMEM010000085.1:0-4195 GCA_040753335.1 Microcaldota archaeon | reverse complement strand
ACAGACGCGACCTGCGACGAAGGATTCGAACAACAATCCGAAGGACCCTACACCGGACTCGAATACCAACCCCTCTGCTCATTCCTCTACGGCGACGCAAACTGCGTCGCGCGAGCCGAAGAAAACAATGCGTTGACAATGGACCAGGCAAGCTACTTGCACTTGAACATAGACCTCTGCATGTACCCGTCGTTCGAAGTGATTTCCGCTCCGTTCTGCGCGGTCGGCTGCGCCCTCGGCTGGACTACTTATGCTGTTGCAAGCTGTCTTTCCATACCGCCATGCACTGCTTGGAAGCGGTCGGACGAGGCGGGGCTGCAGCCGGACAGCAACGGAAACATGGGAGGTAGCCTCGCGGAAAACGGGTGGATTTTGCACAATGTCTTCGGAAACGCTCCCCTCTGGAAGCTCAACGTTCTCCACTTGGAGGGAGACATTGAGTACAACGAGTCGACCACTCAAGACGCTTTCGAGAAAATCGGCCACGCGTTCAGCAACATCGACTTGGTCAACGCAGAGTACGACGTAGACAACTTGTGGCGGTGCGTCAAGCCAATGGCTTTCGACGACCCCGCGAGTTTAATCAACTACATTGGAGGCGGCGAGTACGGCTTCGACTACAAAGGCTTTCTCGACGCTTTGCTGCCTTTCATGATAGGCCACGGCTGCGCGTGCGGCATCAGGCACGGAATGGGAGTGCTGGGCTTGCCTGCTTACAGCCGAGTCGGCGAAGAAGGAAGCGAAGGCGAGGACATGAACCCGCGGTGCTTCAGCGCCAGCAACCTGCTTGACTTGGCAACCGGGCCGGATGCGGCGGCAACCGGCGGCGCAATGGCTTTCTCGTTCGGCGTAATGGGAACAAACGTCTTCCTCCGCATTGACGTAGGCACCAAAGGAAACTGCCAGATTCAACTGCCGTGGGAAGGCTGGGGAAGCGGGTGGCAGGCCTTCAGGCGGCTTGGACTGCCAGTAGTGGCTTCGATGGCCACTTACTTGATGACCGACCGCAAGAACTTCGCAATCACCTTAAGCACGCGGGGAGTAAGCGACATCAGCAACAGTACGCGCCAGGAAGCCAACGCAAGCGCGGAAGAGGCGGCCGCGCGCGAGCAACTCATTCAAGACAATATCGCATCGGAACAAGCCAAGTGTCCTGTTTCCGACGAAGGAACCCAGGAAGAGGCATGCCTTGCTGACGCCGAGGCGAGGGCGCGGCGGTACGTAGAAGACCCCAGCGCGCGCACTGCGGACGTCATGGAAGGCATGGACCAGTGGACGCGCGGCGGGGCCGGGGAGGACAGAACCTGCAGCCCCATGTGCCCGGAAGGCCAGATGTGCGTCAGGCAAGGCGAGTGCGAGACCGTCACGGGAACGGGGCCGGTGCCGTAGGAAGCGCAAGACTGTGAGGAAAGGTATCGCGACTACGGCTACGGAAACCGGTGCAACGCCACCTCCCCGTGCTCCCATCCGCTCTACTGCAGCAGCCACACCAACGGCTTTTGCCTCGTTCCGCCGGCTCTCTGCCCTTAAAAGTAGAATAAGAAAAGAAGAGAAAAAAAGGAAAACCCAGTTGGGCTCGTCTTCCTCGAGGGGCGCGCGCGTCGCCACCGGCGGAGGGACGCTTATCGAATTGGCGTGCGGCCACGGCTAGCGATGCAAGCGCAAGCCGCAATCTTTTTATATAAGTTGCGGATTGTATTTGCATGGACCGGGATTTTGTTGCGGGTTACCTGCGGGAAATGAACTACTGGTGGGAAGGCAAGCCACTCGGCAGCAAGGAAACGGGAATCGCCCGGCCGGACTACACGAAGAGAGTCAGGGAGGCGCTGGAGTACGAGCGCATCGTATGCCTGAGCGGAATCAGGCGCGCCGGCAAGACCACTCTGATGTTTCAGGTGATAAACGGGCTGCTTCCCGAAACCGATTGCAAGAAGATAGTCTACGCCAGGCTGGACGACTTGATTGGAAAAATAGATGACGTGCGCGACATCGTCGGACTCTACCATGAGCTGACGGGCGTTGACGCGCGGCGCGAGAAAGTGTTTTTTTTCTTCGACGAAATTCACGTCATGAGCGGCTGGCAGCGCCAGTTAAAGCACTTCATCGACGCCCACTACCCGGCCAAGTTCGTGGTGTCGGGTTCTTCGAGGACTCTGTTGTACAAGGACGCGTCGGAAAGCCTCGCCGGGAGGATAACGTTCGTCAACGTCTTTCCGCTCACCTTCCGCGAGTTTCTTGAATTCAAGGGAGTGAAACTGCCTTTTGAAAAACAGTGCCTGGCCGAAGCAAGTTTCGCGAAAATCCGGGCGGCTTACGACGCGGTCGCGGGGGAAAAAAGCGCCGTGGCCCACGCTTTCAGCGAGTACCTGGCGGCAGGGGGTTTTCCCGAGTGGTTTAAGGTCCGCGACCTGCGCGAGTGGCGGCGCATGCTTGTCGAAGACTATTTTTCGCTGATGCTGTTCAAAGACATCGTGAGCGTCTACAAGGTCAAGGACCCTCTCTTGCTGGAGCGCCTCGTCAAGGAAATAGCGCGCATGTCGACAAACCGCTTCAGCTACCTTAGCTTGTCAAATCGCTTTGACGTGGACCGCGAAACCCTCAAGCTGTACGTGTACTACCTGAAAAGCTCGGCGATGGTGTCCGTCGCAGACGTTTACTCAAAAAACAGGAAAGCAAGCGAAAGAAGGGAAAAAAAACTGTTTTTCTGCGAAGAGGGCCTGCGCAAGGCGCTCACGCTCGATGAAGACCCCGGCCGGGCAGTGGAAAACGCGGCCGCCGCCCACTTCATCGTCGAAGGAACGCGCCACGATGCCTTTTTCGAGCCGTCTTACTGGAAAAACGATTTAGAAGTAGACTTCGTTTACGACGACGGCAGGACGCTGCTGCCGGTCGAAGTCAAGTACCAACGGTCAATAAACGCGGCGGACCTGAAAGGAATAATCGATTTCGCGAAAAAATTCGGGGCCAAAAAAGCGTTTGTCGCGAGCCGCGACGTGCTTGAAAAACGAAGCGTCAGCGGCACTCAAGTAATCATAGCCCCCGCCTGGCTCCTCCTCGCCCTCGTCTGACAAAAAGGAAAAGAAGAGAAAAAAAGGAAACTCAGTTGGGCTCGTCTTCCTCGAGGGGCGCGCGCGTCGCCATCGGAGGCAGCCAAAGCTTTTTATTCAAGCCTGACAAAATTGTCAGTAGACAAAATTGTCAGGAAGTGGTTGCGTGGAGGAACTCTTCAGCGTCGGCGGACCAGTTACGGGCAAGGGTTTTTACGGCCGGCGCGAGGCGCTCGGCGAAATCAAGCACGAGCTGGTCGAGAAAAAAAGGCTCGGCTACGCAGTGTACGGACCGCGAAGAATAGGCAAAACGTCCCTCCTCAAGGAACTGGAGCGCGAGCTGCGCAAAAGCCGCGTTGTGCAAGTGGTTTACTTGGACGTCTCCGGCGTGCATCCTTTTACGGCCGAAAATTTTTACGACCAACTGCTTTACGCAACCGTGCAAGCGATTCTTCCAAGGCTTTCGGCTGAAAAAAGGCTTTGGGAGGCTTTGAAGGGGTCGGGCGAGGCAGTGGCGCGGCTCTTGCGCGACGCTGAAGTCAGCGTCTGCGTGAAAGACTACCTGGAAGTAAGGCTTCGTCTGAGAGAAGAAAAGGCAAGCCTGCAGCAACTCCTTGCTAAGACAATGAATTCAATCGAATCGCTCGCCCGCGAGAGCAAAACGCGCGTCATAGTCGTCCTGGACGAGTTTCAGTTTGCGGAAAAGCTCGAGCCCAACATAACGTGGGCCATCAGGTCGGCCGTCCAGGAGTGGAAGAACGCGTCGATAATGGTTTCCGGGTCGGAAGTTTCGCTGCTTGAGCAAATGATTTTGCCGAAGACGGCGCCGTTTTACCTTCTTTTGAAGCCTCTCCGCCTCGGCCCATTCGACGAAAAAACTTCCCGGCAAATGATTGAAGACAAGTTCAAGAAAGCTGGAATCAAGTACGATGCGGACGCGTTGCATGCAGCTTTTGAACTTACCGGCGGCTTTCCGTATTACCTGCAGTGGCTTGGAGACAAGTTGTACGACTTGAAAGCAAGCCGCGTAACCGCGGTGGAAGTGGGAGAGGCGTTTGAAGCACTGTTGGACGAAGGGGAAGTGCTGTTCCTCGCCGAACTGGAGAAGCTCGCGCCTGCAGAAAAAGAGGTTTTAATCGAATTGGCGT
>JBFMEM010000084.1:0-4210 GCA_040753335.1 Microcaldota archaeon | reverse complement strand
AACTTGAAGGAAAGTCTCTCGAAGGAATCCAGGTACCGACGCTCGACTTCGACTTGAAAGTCGGTTTGAAGCCACTAGCTGGATTCGTAAAGCATCCGGAGCGCGACAAACTTGTTGAAATAACCACCAAGACCGGCAGAAAAGTCACTGTGACGCACGACCACAGCTTATTCACTGCAACGCGCGACTTCAAAATCGCCGCAATAGAGTGCAACAAACTCGCGGCAGGCGATCAGATAGTGATACCCGCGCAGATTCCCTGCGGCTTCAACGACTTAAGCGAAATAAGCGCAGTGCAACTGCTTCCTGAACTCCGGTTGGAAAACTTCGAAGAACCCGTAAGGCAAGCGATTGAAAAAATTGGTTGGAAGCAAGCAACGGCAATCGCGGGAGTGACTTCCGGCGACATCTACAACTACTTCAGGACCTCGCCCACCCAGCAAGTAAACCTGCCCATTAACTCGTTCAATAAATTAATGGCCGAAACGCGGACTACTTTTGAAGAAAAAAGCTTGAGAATAAAAAACGGCACCAGCACGGCGATGCCTGCAGTCATTCCCGTAAACGAAGAATTCTGCAGGTTCCTCGGCTACTATGTTTCAGAAGGCTACTACGCCCGTGAGAAAGGCAGGGGTGGAAGCGTCATTTTAACCAACTCGGACGAAGTCATTCTCAGCGACATGAAGTTCCTAGCGAACTCGCTGTTCAAAATAAATCCCGTCGAACGCAAGGTCCACGGAGCCGGCACTTCGACTCAACTGCGCATTTCAAGCTCGCCGCTCGCGCTTTTCATGGAAAGGCTCGGGTGCGGCCGCACTTGCACGGAAAAATGCGTTCCGCAAATGATTTACGGCCTGTCCAAAAACAAGATTGCCGCGTTCCTGCGCGCGCTCTACAGCGGCGACGGCTGCTTCACTGCGTCAAAAAACTCGGGAAACAGCGTGCGCTACAACACGACTTCGAAAAAACTCGCGGAAGATGTTGCACAACTCCTGCTTATCTTTGGCATAGTAGCGCGCGTTTACTCGCCAAAACAAAGAGAAAAACCCAATTGCAACCAGCTTTGGATCGTCGAATTCAAAGACCGCGAAATGGTTGAAACCTTCTTGAACGAAATTGGGTTCGTTCAAAAGAAACCGGTTCCAATCAAAAAAGCGTGGGCGCATACGAAAGCAAATACAGTTCACTTCGACCGCGAAGCGCTGAAGCTGCACTTCAAGAAACTGCCGCGCAAGTACCGGCACTTGGCGCGCTTCAAGCGGTGCAGCAAAAACTACTTGAAGAAAGTCGTTTCAGACCCTGCGTGCGACTGCTCTGAGGAAATCCGGTCCTTCGCAACCGGCGACTTCTACTTAGACGAAATCACTTCAGTAAAAGAAATCACGCTCGAAAAACCAGAACCGGTGTACGACCTCTCGGTTTCTCCGTCGCAGAACTTCGTCGGCGGCTTTGGCGGAATTTTGTTACACAACACGGAGGCTAAAGCACTTTACGAGGCAATGCGCGTCGGAGCAGTCGGGAACGTGGTCATGGGAACGATTCACGGCGAAAGCGCTTACTCGATTTGGGACCGGGTAGTAAATGACTTGGGCGTTCCGACGACTTCGTTCAAGGCAACGGACATGTGCATCATTTCAGCGCCCATTCGCTTCAAAGGCTCGCTGAAACGCGAGCGCAGAGTGCTTGAAGTAACCGAAGTTGGCAAGGAATGGAGCGAAGAACCCGCCAAGGAAGGCGGGTTCCTGCAGTGGATGCAGTTCGACGCCAGCAAAGACAGCCTTGACCTATTCAAAGACAATCTGACGAACAGCACGTGGCTCAAGCGCGTGCAGCGAAACCGCGGCATGTCCTTCGACGACATCTGGGCTGAAATAACCGGCCGCGCGGCGTACAAACAGTATTTGGTTGACCAAAAGCGGAAGTACGACATTCCCGCCCTGCTGGAGGCGGAGCACACGGTGCGCGCGCACAACAAGTACGCGCTCATGGAAGAACGCCAGCGCGAGGAAATCGGGGGAGTGGAGTACGAGTCCCTCCTGAGGGACTGGAAGGCTTGGGTCGACGAAGAACTCGTGCGCCCCCTCGTGGCACTCAAGAAAAAATAGAGCTTATTTCACGACGAGCAGCGGCACGCGCGGCGCCTTGAGCAGCGCGTTGTGAATGTTTCCCAACGCAATGCGCGCAATATCGCTTCCGGTTGCCGAACCCCAGTAGCCGACGACAACGAGGTCGCTTTTTTGTTCCCTCGCCAAGTTGACTAGAACTTCTTCAGCGGCTCCGCCCAACACGAATGGATTTGCGCGAACGCGCTTGCGCTTTGCCTTAAGCACGACGTCTCCGACTGCCTTGCTGAACCACGCTCTTTCTTTGAGGAAGGCGTTGTGCGCGTCCGCGTCGTCCGCGAACAAAATCACGCCGGCGACGTCGAGCGACGCCTTGTTCTTGGCCGCCAGTTCAATCGCGTAGTCTGCCGCGCGCTTTGAGGAAGGACTCCCATCGACTGCAATCAGTATTTTCTTGAACATGAAAAGCAGTAAGCGCGGGGGATATAAAACGGTTTTCCAGCCAAGGCAAAAGACTCTAAAATAGGCGCGGATGAAAAAGTTAAGGGGAAATAATTGAATCGCAGACTCAGCAAAGTAAGACGCGACACCATCCGCCGCGCTGAATTCGCACAAGCGTGGAAAAAAGGACTTATGGAAGCGCGGGAGAAAGGAAAACAGTCGAAGACATAGAAGCTGAACGCGCAGCTGCCTTTGCTTCGCTGCACAAGAAGTTCGCGCGAAAACACGGCAGGTAGACAAAAAATAGTGCCGAACGCAATGCGGACAACTTTTTATACCGCGGCAGAGTGGTTTTGCTCATGCCCCCGCAGAAGCCGGCCAAGCCCAGCGGACCCCTCGCCGGATTGTACACGGGAATAAAGCGCGAGAAGCGCAAGCCCGGCGAGGAAAAGCCGAAGGAAGACTTGTTCTTGAAGTACACCGCGTGGGCGGCCAAGACGTTCAAGGGAATGGGCAAGGGAGCCAAGTACTCCGACGAACAGGCTTCCGTAATGGACTTCGTCGGCTACCGCATTTCCGCAGAGGACTTTCGGGCAGCCGAAATGGGCGCGTTGTTCATTGGAGTAATCATCTGGCTTCTCGTGATAATCGCGTCTTACGTCATCGTCGGCTTGTTTTTGCTGAAGACGCCGAGTCTCGTGCCGGAAGAAGTTTTCACGAACATTTTGTTCATCGGCGGCGCGGCCGTGGGATTGCTTGCGCCCCTTGGGTTGTTCATGGCCTACCAGTTGTGGCCGTCGCTGCAGGCGAACAAGGAGAAAATGCTTGCAATCGGCTACATGCCGGAAATAATCAACTATTTGATAATGAGCATGCGGCTTTCCCCAAACCTCGAAAAGGCAGTCGAGTTCGCGGCCAACCACGGCCGCGGAAAAATAGCGGAAGACCTGAAGAAAGTCGTGTGGGACGTGCAAATCGGCAAGTACTTGAGCGTCGAAGAAGCGCTTGACGAACTCGCTTACAAGTGGGGGGCGTACAACGACGACTTCAAGCAAGCGTTGATGATAATCCGCGCGTCGGTACTGGAAGCAGACCAGCCGCGGCGCGAAGCCTTGTTGGAAAAGGCGATTGAAGGCGTCCTCGAAGGCAGCAAGGAAAAAATGGACTTGTTTGCGCGGCAGCTCCACGCGCCTACTGTTTACTTGTATTACTTCGGAGTACTGCTTCCCCTGATGCTGGCAATCGTCTTGCCCATCGGAAGCAGTTTGATGCCCGGCCTGCCGTTTGCGCGGCCGGAATTCCTGTTCCTCATCTACGCAGTCGGCCTGCCCATTGGAATATTCGTATTGGGCAGCATGATTCTCGGAGGCAGGCCGCCGACTTACGAGCCGCCCGAAATTCCCGAAGACTTTCCAGGGCTCCCGCCAAAAGGAATCATGAAAGTTGGCGGAATGAGCGTTCCCTACGTCCCCCTCGCGATAGTGATTGCGATTGCGCTGTTGTTCGGCGGCTACTTGGCCGACCAGTTCATCATAATCCGCGGCCTAAGCATTCCCACCTTCGGAATGGGGGACGTCTTCGGACTCGGCGACCCGCTGACTCTTGAAGGGATTCCGGAGTACAGGTGGGCGGAAGAGCTTCCGAAAAAGCCGCAGATCACCCTCCCCTACCTCGACATTCCGTACAACTACTTTGGAATGCTCAGC
>JBFMEM010000083.1:0-4310 GCA_040753335.1 Microcaldota archaeon | reverse complement strand
CGGAATATCATGAAAGGAAGCAGCAACAACAAAAGCAGGTAAAACGCGTACAGAGCTGCGAAGGGCGTGGCGAACCAGTTTTGCCACACGGCAATCAGGGCGAGAAACAAGCCCGCGATAACCAGCGCCACTGCGATGACTTTCTCCTTCTCGGTGACGAAAAGCACTTGACGGAAAATCGTTGAAACAAGCGTCATGAAAGCGTATAGCGCCGCGCGAAATAAAAAACATGCGTTAGGAGCGGTTTGCTAGCGGGGCGTGCATCCCCTGGCGTCCGCCTTCAAGGCGCGGGGGTCGCACAACGGCCGCAGCGGCAGGTCGCAGGGGCAGTCTCTGGCGCACGTACCGCAGTTTTCGAACTGCTCGCACTGGCTGTTTCCGCACAACTGTTTTTGCGTGCCGAAGGGCTGGCTGCCGGGAGCAGGCCGCGGGCCGCCTCCTGAAGCGAAGAAAGCAGCAGCCAAGAGAAGGCAGCAGACCAACAACGCGGCGAGAACGCGTTTGTCGCGCTGCGCAGCTGCGCCGGCGAAGCCCAGCAAGAGCCCCCAGAAAGCCATTGTCAGCGGAAAGCCTGCGAGGAAGCGGAAGAGCGACGAGTAGGGCAGGTTCAAGGCGTTCAGAACTTCCACCGGAAAGAAAAAGTAGGCCTGCAAGTTCGCCAACCGGCTTACTTCGTAACCCTCTTCCTCGGCTTGCGTGAACTGGGGCGGCTGTCTTTCGGGAAACTCGTTCAACTCCGCCAGAACGTAGTCGCCGCGCGACAACACTACGGAGGAAAGGCCGCGGCCAACGAGTTCCTGCGACGGCGCCGTGTTCTGCGGCCCGTTTTTTGCGACGAACAAGTACACCGCAATTCCCTGCGCCTTCCACTCGCGGGTCTGGGACGCGTTAGGCGGGCCCGGGAGCCACTCGCAGCCGGTGAAGGCCTCTGCCCAGTAGACTACGCCGGTGACGCCGAAGCCGTACATCCTGCAGTCCTTTCCTTGCGTTAGCGCCTTCATTTCCTGGAAGTAGGGCACGTCTTGCGTTGGAACCATTGGCTTGACGCCGCGGTCGCCGGTCATTTGCACGAAGCCCCACAACGCAAGCAGCAACACGATTGCGGCGCCTGCGAAAAACGCTTTTTTGCCGAACCGCTGGCGCAATTCATCCAAGAAAACAGCGCACAGCAACGAGGCTGGAAGGAAGAGCATGAACGCAAAACGGTTTGCCCCGCTGCCGCTCACGAGGGGGCTTGCCAGCACGAGGTTGACGGCAAACCAGTTAAACGCAAACAAGTGACCCCGTTTTCCGCGCCAGACGCACAACGCCGCGCCGGCGAACGCCGCGAACAACAGCAGGCCGTACAAGTGCGCCAAGTCGCCTCCGCCCCCAGCGGTTCCCTCAAAGCCAACCCATCCCGTTGCGCCGAACACTCGTGAAAAAACCGAGGAAGCAAAGGCGAGGGCGGCGACTGCGCCGATGCCGGCGAGGACGGCCGCGGCCTTGATTTCAGTCAACGGCAGCCGCCTCTTGAACGCCGTGGCGAAGGCGATGAAAGTCAGCAACACTATTCCCGCCATTCCAATTGCGGAATTGTGGGTGAAGAACGCGAGGCCCAGCGTTAGCAGCGCTGCCCCCAAGTATTTGTAATCGATTTTTTCTTCCTCAGTGGCGCGCAGGAAAAAGTAGAAGAACAACGGAAAGACGAAGCACGCGGCAGTGTTTTTGACGAAGTCGGCCATGAGCCGCAGGTTGGCCGCGGCAAACAACGCCAGCGCCGACGCGAGCAAGGCAACCGAGTTTTTTTTGAACAACTGGCGGGCAAGCAAGAAAACCGAGAGGCCGATGAGAGTCGAGAAGAGGGCCCCCATGATTTTGACTCCCAGTATCACGTCGCCGGCGAGAAGAGAGAAAAACGCGGCCGTCGCGAAAACCAGCGGCGGCGAGGAAGCGACGGAGTCGTCTATTCCTCCGGTCTGCATCAGCTCGGTGGTGCGCGAAACATAGTACCCCCCGTCCATGCCGGGGTAGAGGGGCTCGAGCTGGAGGAAAGCGAACTTTACGGCGAAAGACGCGGCAAGCAACGCGCCGAGGAGGCAGAGCGTCGTTCTGTCGCTCAAGTCCCGCCCGTCGTCTTTCGAGGTGTTTTTCATCCTACTCGTGACGCGCACGGAATTTTAAAAACCTGCGTCCGCGGCAGGAGGTTCTGCAATAAAAAGCGCGCGCTTGAAACGCTAGCCCTGCCTTAATTTCGCCCGCCAACGCATCGGAAGCAAACGACTCTTCTGCAACTTGGCAACCAGCCTCTGGCCCGTCGAGTCGGGCAACAACTTCAAGTCGCCGCGGCGGGTTATTATAAGCCACGGATGCGTCTTCGCCAAATCACTTACCTTAAACTTTCCGGCCTGGTCAAACGAGGTTAGAGGATTTCGCGCTATACCTTCTGTTCCTCTACGAATCTCGCGCGAATAGAACCGGCGACCTGCTAGTCCTGGTACTGTCCCGAGAGCGCTTGACGCTATGATGCAGGGTAATTGAAAAGGGGGGTGAAGTGCGATGGAGGCGGCATAGGCGGCACTTGTTCCGGTAAGTGCTGCACCAATTGGTGCGGTCACTACTGACCAGGTTGTGCGCCCCCGGCGAACCCAAAGTATGGAGTCGACTACTTTCCTAAGTTCTTCACGCAGGTGCTCGCGCGGTATGACAACCGGTTTTCCTTTCTCAACCGCCTTGAATGCCGTTACGACGGGCTGAACCTCTTCCTCGGCAATCTCGCGCCTAAACCACTTCAAAGGCATTCGGAAACACGAAGAGTAGTGGAAAAACGGGCTTTAAATAATTTGGTTGCGCAATACTTCTGGATTTACAGCCCCGTGGTGTAGCGGCCAAGCATAGCGGGCTTTGGGTATTCCTTTTCTTCCAAAGGGGATTAAGGAAACCCGTTGACAGCGGTTCGAATCAAGCGAAGGGCGTTCGCAATTTTTCGCTTGCGCGAAAATCCGCTCGGGGCTACTGTTCAAGCAAAGGTGGTTTTGTTGGGAAGGGTCAAGGGAACGCAGTTGAAGAGAATGGCGAAGGAACTTGCTTCAAAGCACCCTGCGCTGTTTTCGGAAGACTTCGAGAAAAACAAGGCGAAAATAGACGAGTTGAAGATAGTGGGCGAAAGCAAGGTCGAGCGCAACAAGCTCGCCGGCGAAGTCAGCGTCCTCATGCGCCGCGCTCGGAAAAGAAGGGAAGCTGAAGAAAAAGCGGCTTAAACCTCTTTTTTTCTCGACAAGAGCAGCGCCGCGGCGGCCGCTGAAAACAACGCGAGCATCCAGTGAGTCTCGGGAACGGCCGGCGGAATGTCGCTCGTCGCGTGCACCGTGAGCGTCAGGTTCTTGTAGTTGTCTTCCAGCGTGACTTCGGTGCTGATGTTCTGCGCGTATCCTGAAGCCAAGATGTACGAGCCGTTTGCGGTCGCGGTCACGGTGCCGCAGTCCCTGTTGACTATCGCCTGCGCGTCGGCGTCGACCAAGCCGCAGTTGAATTCGGTTGTCGAATTCGCGTGCGTGACGTTGAGCCACAGCGGCACGTTCTTGGCGCTCGTGTTGCCGTAGTTTTTTACGTACAAGGTGAACGTGACTACCTCGTTTTCCTGCACGACGGCGCGGTCTGGGTCGGAAATGATTGAATAGAGTTCCAGTTCCACGGGGTTGCCCGCCACTATCCTCGCTTGGCCGGGGGCGGCGGCGAACTGGCTTAACACCAGGAGGAGGATGCACAAGGGGGCCGTGAACCGCATTTTTTTGCTCTCGCCTACGGCGTTTACGCAAAGCGTTTTTATATCCTTTGGCAGTAAGCAGTCTTGCGCAGGTGGAAAAACTTGATTCTGACTTTCACTGACTTCGAGGAGTTTTTGAAGGAAGCGCACGCCATGGGCGTGGTGGAGGACCTGCGTCAGCTGACGTCCCTTGACGTGATTTTCTTCGAAAAACACAAGAACTACTTGATATTCAACTTGCGGGACTATGACGAAGAGCCGAACAATATTCTCGTGCTGTCTCGCGACAAGAACTTGGTCTACACGCGCAAGCAGGTTCCGAAGAACGAGTTCCGTATGTTCAGCCTCACCATGCAAAAGCCGTTCGGCGAAAGCACCGCCCTTTCCCTCATAATGTTTAAGAAGGCGTTGCACAACTATGGTGCGAAGTATGATAGGTTTCACGCCGAGATATCCGCGTTGGAAGAGAGCTTCGACCCCGAGAAAATAGGGGAAGTAAGCAACCGCCTGCGCAAGCTCATCGACAAGGTAGACGACTTCATGAACGTCCTAATCGGCGTCGAGG
>JBFMEM010000082.1:0-4397 GCA_040753335.1 Microcaldota archaeon | reverse complement strand
GCGCTCGAGCTCTACAATCATGAAATGACCTTTATAAACACGCCGAACTCGTGCAAGGCGAACATTGCAAACAAAACGGTTTTCATGTTTTTCGACCGCCTTCTCGGCGTTTCACGCGGCGCGGAAAAAAAGGAAGTTCCGGAAATAGTGTTGAACGTTGACTCCGGCCTCCAAAAACAGTTCCTGCAAGCGTATTTTGCTGGCGACTACGGCGTCACGGTCAGCAAAAAACTGGCGTCCGACTTGTTGTACGTACTGTTGCAGAACGGCGTGCTTGCCTCTATTCACGAAACTCCAGCGCGAGAGGTGGTATTCGCCGACGGCCACGTGGCGCACGCTAAAACCGCTTATTCAGTGGTTGAGGCGCCCCGTAAGCTCGCCGAATTCAAAACGACAAAGCGCTACGCCCAAGTCCCACTCCTGCCGTTCCGGAACGACTTTCTCGCGCTCCATCAACCCAACCACAAGGGGCGCTATCGCGCTGACCGTCAGACGAAGCGCATCGCCGGCAGCTGTTGGCTCGCCAAAAAAGTACTGAGAAAAAACGTTGCGCTAAGGCTGCGCTGGCTGGCCGCGCTGGAAAACCCGCTGTCGGCTGAGCAGTTTGCCAAAGCATTCTGTGGCCGGACGCCTTCACGCATTGAGCGCGAGCAGTACCGCGTCTACTTGGAACGCCTTGTCAGAAAAGGACTGGCTGACCGGGCGAAAGCAGGCGGCAATTGCTTTTACCGTGCTTCAACGCGCGCCAGCGAAATTCTTGGAAAGATGAAGACGCTGGAAAAACTGCTCTCAAGCGACCTCGCGTTCGTAAAGGTTTTAGACGTGAAACGAACGCCGTCTTCCAAGTCTCTTGTCTACGACTTGTCGGTGCCGGGCTGCGAGAACTTCGCGGCGGGCTTTGGCGGCGTGATGTGTCACAACTCGCGTTTCGACCTCATTTTCCCGATTCGCGACGTGCTCGACGAAACGCACGACCGCAAGGTCGCGGAACACATTCTCGTCGGCCACAAACTCGCGGCCGAGAAGGAGAAGCCCAAGGAAGACAGCCCGGTTCTGCCGGCGATTCCCATCGATTTTCTCCGCAAGTACATCGCGTACGCGCGCAAAAACGTTTTCCCCATCCTGTCGCCGGAAGCCGGGGACAAGATAAAAGAATTCTATCTCGAAATGCGGCGCATGGGCAGGCAGCAAAACAACTTTCCGATCACTGCGCGCTACATCGAGGGAATCATCCGGCTCACGGAAGCCTCGGCCAAAGCGCGCTTGAGTCCTGTGGCGGAAGTGCAGGACGCCGAGCGGGCGATTGCGCTGCAGCAGTTCGTCCTGAAGGAAGTGTTCATGGACAAGGAAACCGGGCGCATCGACTCAGACATCATCAGCATAGGCCAGCCCAAGAGCAAGATAGACAAGATGCGCACGGTGCTGTCGATAATAGGCGTGCTTGAAAAGAAGTTCGACCAAGTCGACATAGACGACGTCGTGAAAGACGCGGGCGACGCGGCAATCGACGAGTCCACCTGCAGGAGGATAATCGACGACCTGCTACGGCAGGGCGAACTCTTTTCTCCGAAGCCCGGCTACGTCAAGAACACCACGCGGTCGAAGGACTAATTGAACGACAGTGCATGCGACGTCATTTTGAGCGGGATGTCGCACGGTTTTTTTATGCCGCGCGTCTCTACAAGTTCGATTTAAACTGTGAAAGAGTGTTTACTCAATTCGTGAGCGACTTCTGTCCTGCTGACCAAAATTTTTTGGTTGCGCTAAAGTGAAGATTGCCAACGACCGCGTTTATTGACGATATTGTACTCTTCTTTGCCAAACTCGTTTTCTTTCCAAGATTCCGTCAAGAAGCAAAGCAGCGGCGTGGCCATATCCTTGCAACTCATCGCCGCGCAACTTGTCAACAATGTGTTGAGCAGCAGCCACTCCTGCCTTGCCTCCGCTCTTCAAATGCAACTAGCCCGCAACTTGCAAAATCGAAGCAGCCGCAACTGGCCGCCCTGCTTTGACTGCACTATCCGCAAGTTCCAAAACTTCTTTAGCTGAACCTCGCTTAGCTATAATGACAGCATGAGCCGCGCTGCCTTCAACTGCGCTTTTTCTGCTTACACCAAGCACGAACTCCATTTGACTCCCAGCATGTTCCTTAGCCAAGTCTTGCAAATGTCTCTTCGTAACTTCAACTTTTCCGACTTGGCGTAGAGCAAAACCACCGCCTTCAAGCGGAACCCTTTCTGCTCTACCTTCTCCACGTTCCCTCCTAGCACCGCGCATAGCCATACACAAACCCTCACTAAGCACTTGCCTTGCTGATTACCAATTTTGAAGGGCCGGCTCTGTTCAGGCCACCTCGAGCCTCGCAAGGCTCGAGGGCGGTTTTACTTCAGTTTTAAGATGCATCCGCTACCACTTGACAACTAGCCAAACGCTTTTAGCCGCGCTTTCACTATATTTCTCGTGGTTGGTTGAAGAAGGTTTTCGCGCTTGCGCTGCTCGGCTTTTTTTTAGTGCAGCTGCTGGCCTTGTTCGTGGGCGCGCAGTTCATTGAACTGATCAAGGCAGGCCAGATCGAGCCAATAGTCGCAAACCCCTCCGACCCGGCAAACGCGGCGATTTTCTTTGCGTACATCGTGTTCGGCGCAGTCGTCCTCCTGATAGTGCTGAGGTACTACAAGGGCAGGAAACTGTTTCTTCTCGCGGAGCTGTTGTTGTTCTTCACGGCCTTTCAAGTGCTTGCAATGCTGTTCGTAAGCGAGCTCACGGCGCTCGCAATCGGCGCGGCCGTGGTTGCCGCGAGGCTGTTGAAGCCAGGGCTCCGCAGTCCCCTGCTGCTGGTCACCGCGGGAGTCGTCGGAGCGCTTTTGGGCGCGAACTTTGACTTGCTTCCGGCAGTGATTCTCGCCCTCCTGCTTTCCGGCTACGACATCGTAGCAGTGTTTTACACGAAGCACATGGTGACGCTGGCGAAAGAGTTGAGCGGGAGGGACGCGGCGTTCAGCGTCGTCTTCTCCACCGCGCCCGGCGCGAAACGCGCTCCCTTCCCTAAAGCGAAGGGCGTGAAAACGCGGATCGAGGCACTCGAACTCGGAACCGGCGACCTAGTTATTCCCGCCTTCGTTGCGACTGCAGCGCTCAAGCTTCCCGGCAAAGGACTGTTTATAGGCGGCCAGTGGATCGCGGGAGCAGCGGTTGCCGCGCTGGTCGGCTCGCTAGCGGGAATGATTGTATTGTTCATCCTGCTCGAGAGGAAAAGGGGCTACTGGCCCGCCCTCCCCCCGCTCGTAATAACTTCCTTGCTCGCCCTCGCGGTCTATTTATTAACATAAAACTCGTTATCCTAGGGAGTCTAATGGATTACGAGAGGCTTTTGGAAAACGTCTACCGCAACCTCCCTGAAAAAAAGGGGACCGGCGAGAGGTTCGAGTGCCCGCTTGCGGACGTCATGCAGCAGGGCAACAAGACGTTCGTGAAAAACTTCGACTCCATTTGCGCCGGACTACGCAGGAGCCCCGAAGAGCTTTCGAAGTACTTGTCGCGCGAGCTGGCCGCGCCCGTCGCAGTCGAAGGCGGCCGGCTGTTGATAAACAGCAAGGTGCTTCCGCGGCTCGTGAACGAAAAAATCCAAGACTACTGCAACACCAGCGTGACATGCAGGGAATGCGGCAAGCCCGACACGCACATAGAGTCCGGCGGCGAGCGGCACGTGAGAACCCTCGTGTGCGAAGCGTGCGGCGCGCGCCAGCCCATAAAGAAGTGATTTCAAAGTGTTTCACAAAAGACCGGAGGAAGGGGAAATCCGCTTGCGGACGCCGCGGCCCGGCGAAATATTCGGGATAGTGACCGAGCTGCACGGCGGCTCGCGCATGATGGTGCACTGCGAGGACGGAAAAGACCGCATGTCGAGGATTCCCGGCCGCATCCGGAACAAGATCTGGGTCAGGGAAGGCGACTATGTCCTCATCGTGCCGTGGAGCGTCGAAAGCGATGCGAAGGCCGACATTGCCTACCGGTACACGGCGGCGCAGGCCGAAGTGCTCAAGCGCAGGGGAATACTCAAGGCGCAACTCTAGTTTTATGCGGTGTCGGAATGGCTTGGCGGGTTTCAAAACGCAAGAGACCCCGTCGCGAAGAAAAGCAGTTCAAGGCCAGCCTCGGCAAGATTTCCGGCAAAGTCTTCGACGACAAGACTGTTGACGTCCTGCTGAAACTAATCAGCGCAGGAGTGTTCAAGACCCTCGACTACCCGATTGCGCAGGGAAAAGAGGCAATGGTCTTCCGCGCCACCTACAAAGACCCCGCGTCCGGAGAAGAAGAGTTCCGGGCAGTGAAGGTATTCAAGTACGAGACCTCGTCTTTCTCCAAAAGCATGGCCAAGTACGTCGAAGGCGACCCCC
>JBFMEM010000081.1:0-4529 GCA_040753335.1 Microcaldota archaeon | reverse complement strand
TATTTGGCGGAACGGTCTACGCTGCAGTCATTAGCGCCACCTCTAACAAAATAGTCTCGCTGTCTACAGATGCGAGCACGTGGGCTCCGACTTCGTTCACTACAGCCGACGACACGGCCAGAGTGCTGAAAAACGCCTCAACCGAAAGCGCAATGTACGTAGGAACAAGTCAAACACAAGGCCTCGTACACAAAACAACTGACGCCCTCACTTGGCCAGTCGCATTTGCCAGCGGTCAAAACTACACGAGTTCCTTTGAAACCTTCGATAATGGTCGTGGGCCGCGGCTGTACGTTGCCATTGCCGGCCCCAACTTCAATGTAGTCGACGGCGGCCAGGCCTACTTGTACAAGGCGACGTTCTCCTGAAGCGCAGGGTATTAAATCCCGCGCGCCAGTTTCACTTGGATGATTATGGCCGAGCAGGTAGTGCTGGTCGACGAAAAAGACCGTGAAGTAGGCTTGGAAGAGAAAATGAAGGCCCACGAGCAAGCGAAGCTCCATAGGGCGTTCTCGATTTTCGTCTTCAACTCGAAGGGCGAGATGCTGTTGCAGCAACGCGCGAAAAGCAAGTACCACTCGGGCGGGCTGTGGACCAACGCGTGCTGCAGCCACCCGCGGCCCAACGAAGCAGTCGAAGCCGCCGCGCACCGCCGCCTCAAGGAGGAAATGGGCTTCGACTGTCCCTTGAAGGAAGAGTTCAGTTTCGTCTACAAAGTAAAACTCGACCACGGCCTGACGGAACACGAGTTCGACCACGTTCTAATCGGAAAGTATGACGGAAAAATCGAGCCGAACCCCGAGGAAGCCGACGGCTTCAAGTGGATCGGTGTCGAAGAACTCAAGAAAGACGTTGCGGCTAATCCCGCGAACTACACTGAGTGGTTCAAGATTGCGTTGAACGAAGTGCTTTCGCGCCGCAAGTGACTTACAGCGCGTTGACGAGGTTGACGTCGCTTGCCTCGAGCTTGTCGAGTTCAACTTGCGTCTTGTTTATACGCTCTTGGACGTCCGCAATCTGCTCCGGCTTCAAGTGCTTGAAACGGCCTTGGAGCTTCAAATAGTTTTCTACCGGCTCGAACTGCTTGGGCTTGAACGTGCGCTTGAAGACACCGTTCTCGATTTCGTACAAGTTCCACATTCCGGTTGCAACGGCCTTGCGCGCGACCTCGACCGAAAGAGAAGGGTCGTGGCGCCAGCCCAGCTGGCAGCCTGCAAAAACGACGATGAGCCTGAATCCCTTCAGTGTCCTTGCCTTCTGCAGCTTCTTCTGCAAGTCAGCGGGATACGCTATTGACGCCGTCGCGGCGTAGGGAATGCCGTGCGCGGCCCCGATGAAAGACAAGTTCTTTTTCCACTCGCTCTTTCCGCCGACTTCCTGCGGCGAAGTGGTAGTCGCGGCGTACTTGGGCGTCGCGCCGGAGCGTTGTATTCCAGTGTTCTCATAAGCTTCGTTATCATAGCACAGTAGTAACATGTCTTCGTTGCGTTCCATTGCGCCGCTGACTGCGCCGAAGCCTATGTCGTACAAACCGCCGTCGCCGCCGATTCCCACTGAAACGCCTTTCTTGCCGAGTTTCTTTAAAGCGCGCGACACTCCTGAAGCGACTGCGGGAACGTTTTCGAAGAGGCTGTGGATGACTGGAACGTTCCACGCGTCGTCCGGATAGCCTGTTGAAACTACTTCCATGCAGCCCGTCGCCAAAGAAACTACCGCATCGTCTCCGATGCCACGGAGAATCATGTGCATCGCTATTGCCGAGCCGCAGCCGCTGCACGCGCCGTGGCCCTTCAAAAACATTGGTTTAGGCTCTATTCTTCCCATGAAAACCGCCTTACAGCCAGGCCGCGCCCGTTTCCCCCTTGGTCAAGCGGCCTACCGCCGACTCTATTGCAGTCACCGGAACGTCTTTTCCCCCCAGGCCGCACACGCAAGACAAGACGGGCGGGCAGACTTTTTCCTCGAACAGCGCCTGCTTCACGTCGTGCGCCAGCGCGCCTTCGGCGTAGTGCGCGGCGTCCTTCTCCAAGACGAGCACGCCCTTCTTGCCGGCAAGCGCCTTGGCAACGAGCTTTTTCGGGAAGGGACGGAAGCACTTGAGGCGCAGCAAGCCGATCTTAAGGCCCTGCCGCCGCAGTTTCTCGACGACGACCTCGGTTGTTTCGCCGAGGCTCGACATCGTAAACACGGCCCACTCCGCGTCGTCCATGAATAGTTCTTGCGCGAACGCGAACTGCTTTCTCCCGAATTTCTTCTCGAAGTCGGCGGCGGCCTTCTCGATCGCCGGAAAAGAGTCTTGGAAGTCCGAGTACTGGCCCTGCTTGTACTCTTGGAAGTAAGCAGGGCCGGCGAAGGCGCCGAACAACTCCGGGTTGGAAACGTCCAAGGAATGCTTGGGCTTGAAGGCAGGCAGGAAGGAAAGCGCTTCTTCTTTCGACGGCACGTCGACGGCTGACACTTCGTGAGTCAGGTAAAATCCTTCGAAGCAAACCATTACCGGCGTGCTCGTTTCCTCCGAGATGCGAAAGGCCTGGACCAAGGCGTCGACGGCTTCCTGCTTGTTCTTGCACCACAGTTGAATCCAGCCCGAGTCCCTCTGCGAAACGGCGTCCGTCCAGTCGTTCCAGATGTTCAACGGCGCGCCGACCGCGCGGTTGGCGACTACCATGACGATGGGCAGCCGCATGCCGGACGCGTTGTACAGCGCTTCGCTCATGAGCATGAGGCCCTGCGAGGAAGTCGCGGTGAAAACGCGTGCGCCGGCAGCGCTTGCGCCGATTACCGCGCTCATGGCCGATAACTCCGATTCCACTGGAATGAACTCGAAGCCGTACTTCGGCTGGATGCGCGAAAGCTCTTCCGGAATTACGGTGGAAGGAGTAATGGGGTAGGCGGCGACTACGTCTATTCCGCAGTTTGCGGCAGTATGCGCAACCGCCTTTGAACCTGAAGTGAACTCTACCGCCATTTAGAAGCACTCTCAAGTATTGGCTGACGCTACTTTTTAACGCTTTTTTCTTTTTCCTCGGGCTTCGCGAGGCCGTACTTTGGCTTGAGGTCCTTTAACACGGAGTCTATGTCGCGCAGCACGTCTTTGGTCGACTGCCTCGGCCCCAGTTCCTCGATTGAGACCGCTTTCATGGCGTCCGCGCCGGCCGCTTTTTTCGGCGCGGGCTCGGAAAGAATCCTGCGCACTGGAACCTCGATTTCGCCCGCTTTGATGCTAACTATCGACGGAGGCGCGGCTTGCTTCAAAACGAACTTCTCGGCCGCCGGCGCCTTTCCAGCCGGCTTTTTCTCGTCTTCGATGACTATTATTTTCTTCGTCGGAAGCACTACCGGCGCCGGCGCCTTCCTTGCCAGGCGCTCCTTGAGTTCTTTCCTCCGGCGTTCTTCCTCCATTCGCGCGCGCTTGCGGGCGGGCGCAGTCAAGTAAAACGTGGCCACCAACAACGCGAGCACGCCAAGGACGCTGAACGTAATCAACGCCATTTCCCAGTCCATTGCCGGCGCAGGGGGGGCGGGAGGCGCCTGAACGATTGGCGCGGCCGTAAAGGCGCTTGCTTGGCTAAGGTTGGCCTTGAAGGAAACAGTTTGCGGCGGCGTTCCCTCGTCCGAGTCGGCCAGCATCACCTTAAGCAGGTAAGAGCCGTTCGAGTAAGGCGCGGAAGTGAATGAAACGACCAAGAGAGAGTCGCGGCCGGACTGCTGCGTCGTCCAGCCGCTTGGCCTGAACGCCTCCACTGGAATCGCGTAATCCCATTTCTTGCCGCCGCCCGCGTCGCGCGAGAAACTCACTGAAATCACTGCCCCGCCGGGGAACGAGCCGAGGTCAACCACTGCGTTGGGCTGGCTCGAGTCAAAAGACTGGTTTACCGGCGAGACGACGGAAACAACGGAAGAGGAAGCAAGGCAGGCAAAGAACAAGAGAAACGCGAGGATTGTGCGGAAGCGCCTCACCTAATCACCAGAGACTCCACATACGAGAATGGAGAGGAATTGGCAAGGCATGTTCTTTAATAATCGTTTTGGGTGTATTATTGTTTGGTTGAGGACAATTGAATCGCGCAATAGCGCTGCAGATAGAGCCCACTGTCAGAAAACACGGCGAATTGAAATCTTTTTCTTCCGAAGCGGTTCGGCTGGCTAATTCCGTACTTTCCAAACGCAAAACTCGTTCTTCGGCCAAGTTACAGAAACAAATGTACTCAGCCTGCAAGAAGACCACCGGGTTTAATGCCCAAGTCTTGTGCGCCATTTTCCGAACACTTGCTAAAACCAAAGGAGCCCGCGTGAGGAGAATCGTAGTCAAGTGCAATGTTCCAAGAAACTGTAAAACGTTCTTCACCAAGTCCCGTGACTTTGTGGAACTTGCTCTCTATTCCCGACGCAGGCGCGTCGCAATTCCATTCAAGAAGAACCGGAATTACTTGCGCTACAAGTCGTTGCTGGAGAACGGCTGGGTCTGTAAGACATATGGATTGACTCCCGACCAACAGATTATTGCTTACTTGTCCAAAGAAAAGCCG
>JBFMEM010000080.1:0-4535 GCA_040753335.1 Microcaldota archaeon | reverse complement strand
AAGACGCGATTAAACTCGTTTCCTCGTACGCCGAAAACTGTTCGAAAGGCAGCTCTCCGTTTACGGTCCGCGAGGCCCAGTCGTCAGTCGAATGGATTTACCGCCATTCCTCGATCGGTTTTTCCTGCAATAAAATGAGGGAACAGGGCCTGCCCGTCGACTGCGCGACGTGCTCGCTCGCGAGGGAAAGGAGGCGCTTGAAGTGACCGAAGCGGTGATGGAGTCGGCGCCCCGCGATTCTCCCGGCAAGCAATTAGTTCGCGCGCTGTTCCGCGCTTATTATGGCCGCAGCCAGTCTTTTCCCTCGGAGTTGGTGCGGAGGGAATTCGGCTTCGGCTTCACGAAAAAAATAGACTTCCGCCACAAGGCATTTCTTTCGCAAAGGGATTTCGCCGAGTATGTGCAGCTTGAAGTTCCTTTGTTCATGTCCTATTCCGCCGCGTTGTACGAAAAACCCGCGGCCACTCCCATGAACAAGAAGGGTTTCCTAGGCGCCGACCTAGTATTCGACTTGGACACTTCCTACGAGAAGGAAAAACACGAGCACAACTCCCTCTTGTGTCCGTACTGCTTGGAGCGCGTGAAACAGGATTGCATGGCGCTCGTCGAGCGATTCCTGTTGCGGGACTTCGGTTTTTCAGAAAAGGAATTGTTTGTGAACCACTCCGGCTCGAAGGGATACCATGTTCACGTCCAGTCCGAGGCGGTTCGCCAGCTTTCTTCGGAGGCCCGTAAGCAGCTGCTTTCGTACATTACCGCGACCGACTTGGATCTGGAACGCATCCTGCGCAAAGAGTTTTTCGGCAAGTCGAAAGACTCTTTCGTGCTCCGCGGCCCCTCTGCGCAGGCGAGGGGCTGGGCGAGGAAACTGTACGACGCGGCGTACGCATTCGTCGACCGGGCGGACCTGCCCCATTTCAAGGCCGAGGGAATTTCCGTCCAACGCGCGAACAAGATAATCGAGAACCGCGCGTTCATCCTGGCGAAGATGCGCGAGGGAAACTGGGACTCTCTCCGCGGGATGGAACCCGTTTGGCAAAAGCTATTGCGCAAGGCCGTTGCGCTTCACTCGTTGGAAGTCGACAAGGCGGTTTCGTTCGACTTGGCGCGCTTGATCCGCTTGGAAAACAGCTTGCACGGCGACACCGGCTTCATCGCAAAGAAAGTTGCCTTGAAGGAATTGCCCGATTTCGTGCCGCAGCACGACGCGCTCGCTTTTTCGCCTAACGAATCGCATTGGGTGAAGAGCAGAGTAACCGGAACGCTTGAAATGGCTGAACAAAAGTTCGAGTTGAAGGAAGGAAAGATAGCCGAACTGCCGGAAAATGCGGTTGTTTTCCTGTTGTGCAAGAACAAGGCCGACTTGAAGTAGTTATTTTTCGGCTGAAACGAAGCTCGCGCCCTGCGTGAAAACGATTCTGCCGTTTTTCCTGCGCTCTGCTAGAAAGCGTTGCAGCACTCCCCTTTTGCTTTCGTCGAGTCCCTCGCCGCTTACGACTATCTGCCGCAGGATTTCCGCAGTGCGTTCAATCGAATAAGGAAACTCGAAGCGAACGACCCTGCGTTCTTCACCGATTTTTTTGCAGCCGTTCGCGCGAAGCAGTTTCTTGATGTCGGCAACTATTTTCTCGCGCTTTCGCTTGTTGCCCTTCTTTCCAAGCAGCTCCTTCAGCTGGGCGTCGTCGCCTTCCCCGTTTTCGGTGACTGCAACGATTTTTCCTTTTTTCTTCAGTACGCGCACTTGTTCGGAAACTGCGCGGGGCAAGTCGATTCTGCGGGATTGGAGGACCCAAGCGCTGTAAACGCAGTCAAAGCTGCCGTCGGCGAAAGGAAGCGCGTACAAGTCGGCTTCAACTACAGTCAACCACTTTGATTTTTTCGCGGCCTTGCGCAGTTGCTTCAGCGCCCTTTCATCGCTTTCAACGGCGTACAGCGCGCGGCATTCTGGCGCGAACTTGGCTGCAAGCCTTCCAACGCCGGCGCCCACTTCAAGCGCGGCCTTGTTTTTCGAGAATTTGCAGAGCCTTGCGATAGCAGGAAGTTCGACGCTGCGCTGCCACTTGCGCGAACTTTTTTCGAAAGCCCGCCAGGCGCGCCACCACTCTGTACTGCGCGTGTGTTTAAGTAATTTCATTTCCAGACTATTATGTGGCCGATTTTAAAAAACTGCTTTCGCAGAAACTTGAATCGTCGTTTTCCGAGCGCGAGCTCTCGCTTCTTCCTTCCGGCTACCAGGCGCTCGCGCAAGTGGCCGTATTGAACCTGAAGCCGGAACTCTTGCCGAAGGCAAAGGAAATAGGGGGCGCTTTTCTTGAACTGTTTCCGCGCTTCAAGACCGTTTGCGTGCGAACCGGCGAAATCACGGGGACTTTCCGCGAGCCGCAGTTGAAAGTCGTTGCAGGAGAGCAAAACACGGAGGTAATCGTGTCGGAAAACGGCGTCAAGTACTCTTTTGACTGCGTGAAACTGATGTTCGCGAAAGGCAATGTTTCCGAGAGGGCGCGCATCGCGTCCCTCGTAGGCGATGGCGAAACCGTTGTGGACATGTTCGCCGGCCTTGGCTACTTTACTCTGCCCATTGCCGTGCTTGCCGAACCGAGGCGCGTTTATTCCATCGAGTTGAATGCGGTTGCTTTCGGGTACTTGAAGAAAAACGTGGCGTTGAACGGCGTCGGAGAAAAAGTCACTGCAATAAACGGGGACTGCGGCGTTGAAGCGAAACGGCTTGCCGGGGAAGGAGTTCGCGCCGACCGAGTGGTGATGGGTTACTTGCCCGCGCCGAAGACGCAGTTGCCTGCCGCGCTCGCGGTTTTGAAAAATGGCGGCTGGCTCCACTACGAGGGAGTCGTTCCTTCAGGGGACGATGGAAGTGGCTTGTTCGCTGACGTAAGCGAGGCCGCGGATGCCGTTGGGAGGAAAGCGGAGTTGAAGCACGTCCAGCGCGTGAAGAGCTACGGGCCGAAGAAAGAGCACGTTGTTCTTGATTGCACGGCCGGATAGTCACTTTCTTCCCGGCAGCCTCCACATTCTGGCAGTGCGCGTTCTTTTTCTTTTGGTGCCGGAGAGTTCGTTTATCCAGTCCACTGCCTGGCTTCCGCGGGGCACGAGCGAGAAAACGTGTGCCTTGCGGCCTTCCTCGTCCTCCTGCGGCTCGTAGCCCATGTGCAGCGCTTTCTCGAGCTCTGCCTTGTTTCGGAATACGAAGTCGAGGGCGGCCTGGGCCTTTCCCGCGCTCGTCGGCCTGAAGAACAGCACCGCCGTCGCGAAGCCGCTTGAAAGAGTTTTCACGGTAACGCGGTCCGGAGCCAGCAAGTCGATTATTTCCCGGAATTCCTGCGGCGAGTAGTCGACGTGCTGCGGCCCCGTTTCCGCGTGGCGTCCGATTAGTTCCACGAGTTTCTTGACCGCCTCGGGAGTCACGGCGGTTTTGGGCCGGTTTGCTTCCCACAATTTCCTCAAGTCGGATTCGAAGTAATGCCCCCGTCCCTTGGCTTCGAAGGGCCTTGCGGCCGCACTCATTTTTTCGCCCACTGCCCGAAGCGCGTCGACCGAAAGCATGCCTAGGACGCGTGCGCTGTGAAAAAGCGCTTTCGCCTCGGACGGCAGGTACTTGTGCGCCGCGATTTGCTCTTGGCGAAAAAACTTTTCCTCCGCAGGCATCGCCATACTTATTCAAACTCCGTTTCGGCTATTTTTGGCTTTCCGTAACCCATTTCCCACGCGAGTTGCGTGCAGTATGCGCCGACGTTTTCGACCACGAGCAAGTCCCCTTCCTCGAGGTCCGCATTTACTTCGCCGAGGACGTCGTTCGCGAACAACAGCGGGCCGGCTGCTGTAAAGCGTTTTTTGGCTCCGCCACGTGGCTTCGCCGGCGAAATCTTGTACTGCGACAGCGTGATTGCCGGCAAGTAGTTTATTCCCGCGTCGCACACTGCGTAGTTCTTCCCCCAGCACTCCTTCAGGCACTGCACTCTCGCCAGCAGCTTCATTGAGTCCGCGGCCGCGAACCTCCCGGGTTCGAAGGCAAGGCGCGCCTTGGTTTCCGCAAACGCTCGTTTGACGGCGCTGGCGTAGTCTGGCACGCTCAAGTTGTTTTGCGAAAGAACTAGTTTGTCCGGAATGCCTCCGCCGACGCTTATTTCCTCCAACACGAAGCACTCCGCTGTTTTCTCGGCTTCCGCGGCGTACTGTTCGAGCCACGCGGCGTACTTCGCGAGGTTCTTTTGCTGCGTTCCCGGGTGAGAATGCAGCGCAATTGGCTTCAGCCCCAGCTCTTCGGCGCGCCCGAAGGCGTTTTTCAATTGTGCAGGCTCGAAGCCGAATTTTGATGGAAAAAGCGAAACGCGGACGCCTATGCTGCTTCCGGGGGCCGCCGCGGCTATTCTCCCGAGTTCGGAAAAGGAATCCGCGTTGACGAGCGCGCCTGCGTCGAGCGCGGCGCGGATTTCCTGCGCCCGCTTGCACGGGCCGTTGAAGACCAACGGCGCGTGCTTTGAAGCGTTCCGCGCGGCTTCCAGCTCCAAGGAAGTCGAGAC
>JBFMEM010000079.1:0-4685 GCA_040753335.1 Microcaldota archaeon | reverse complement strand
CGCCGCTCAAGTCGGTGATGGTTATTATCGTGTCGTTCTTGCTGGAGTAGACGTGGGCGACTCCCCACTTGCCTTCCTTTGGAATGATTGCCCGCGGCCGGAAGGAAGGCCTTACAGCCGGTGTTGCCTGGGTTTGTTCAGTGGTTTCAGCCATGTTCAGTTCACCGCCTCGGCCGGCTTTTCTTCCTTCGCCGGCTCAACAGGCTTCGCGGCTTCGAACGCGACGGGCTCGCCTGACCAGTTTACCGCGTCTTCCTCGTTGAACTTCACTAAGTAAGAGGGGATGCTGAGGCGCTGGCTGCCTACTGCCACGTGGCCGTGGACGATGAACTGCCTGGCTTGCTTGGGCGTCTTGGCAAAGTGTTTTTTCAATACAATGGTCTGAAGCCTTCTTTCGAGGATGTCGCGCGTGTCCAACGCGAGCACGTCGTCCAGCGTCACGTCTTCCTTCGAAATCAGGAAGCGTTTTACTCTCGCGAGCAGGTCGTGCTCGCGTTCCTTCAAGTGCGTTCCCTTGCGCGAGAGAATGCGTCTTGCCTCGCGTCGTATCTTGCGCAGGATGGTCTGCATTCTCCAGAGTTCGCTCGAGCTCTTCAAGCCGTATTCCTTGACGAGCTTGCCTTCTTCCTCGATACGCGTCTTGTCCCACATTTTCTTGGGCGCTTCGTACAGCTTGCGTCGTCTTCGGGGGTCGCCCATGCATCATCACTTCTTTTCTTCCTTCTTCTCGCCAGCCGCAGCCGCGGCAGCCGCTTGCTTGAGGGCTTTCTTGAGCACTCCAACGGTCATTCCAGTGCGGCCGGTAGTGCGGTTGTGCTGGCCCCTGACTTTCTGTCCGAGGCTGTGCCGCCAGCCGATGTAACTGCGCGAGTCCTTCTGGCGTTGAATGTCTTGGTTGACCGCGAAAGCGAGTTCGGTTGCCAGCAGGTGGCGCGCCGTCCCGGTTTCCAGGTCTTTCTGCCGGTTGAGCAGGAAAGGCAGCACGCTTTCGCCGGGGTTGCGGACGAGCGTTTCGAGTTCCTCGAGTTTTTCCTCGCTTAGTTCGCCGACGGGCATCGACGGGTCGACGCCGAGCTTGGACTGCACTGCAATTGCCAGCGAGGCCGATAGGTTGTGGCCGATTCCCCTTATTTGAGTCAACGCGCTGCGCACTTTCAAGTGGCCGTCCAAGTCCTTTCCCGCAAGGCGGACGATTCCCTTGAATTCCTTGCTTTCCTTGCCCGTCATCTTCGAGACCTGCTTCTGGACAGGCGGCTTGAAGACCTTCTTTTCCTTCAGCTTGGCCTCGGCGGCCTTGGATTCCTTTTCCTTCGCCATGAAATCATTCACTCTTCTGCGAAAAACAAAACAGCGCCGGGACTGAGACGCCCGTGGCTCCAACAAACTGTTTTTCCAGCCAATTCGAACTCAGGAGGCCTTTCGGCCACACGCTTTCAGGGAACTCCACGGTCTCCCCCAACGGGGCACCAGAACAAAGAGGTTCCAGGCGTGCGCGTTAACCACTCCGCCATCCCGGCGCAACGAATACTTTTGCCTTTCGGCAATTAAAATACCGTTCGCCCAGAAAGCGAAGCGAGCTCCTGCGCTCACTTGCAATAATTCTGTCCCCAGACGTATTTAAAGGCTTTTATTCTTGTAAAGTTAGTGGTGGCATGGAATCTGTTTTCGGAAGGTTACCGCGCAGAACAAAAAGACCAGACTTGTTTGGAGAGGGTCTTGTCTCGGAAGGACCCGAGAGAGATTCTAGGCGTTCTTTTACTTCCTCTCAACAAAAAGAGATTCTATATCAGCAAGATTATAGGTGCGCCCGTTGCCACAAAAAATTTGAAGATCAGCGGGTAGCTCAATACGATCACAAAAAACCATAGGCGGCTGGTGGAAGAACAGTAACCGTTAACGGGCGCGCTTTACACGCTGATTGTCATAGCATTATAACTCATGGGCAGGTACTCAAAAAAGTTGAGCGCAAAAAAGTAAGAAGGGAAACAATTAATCCTTTTGGACTTTCCGTTCCTTCGGCAAAAAAGTATCGGAACCCTTGGTTATAATTCAGAACGAGTGTACTACTCGTTCTACGTCGAAAGCGATTCCTTTTTCTTGCTCGGCGATTTTCTGCGAAGACATGAGCGCTTTGGCGATGCAGACGAGTTCGCCTTTGCCGGTGACGAGGGAAACATGTTCGCCTTCGGCAATCGGCTCTTCGAAGCGCAGAATGCCGGGAATTGCGAGGTCAGCGCCGGTGCAGATTGAGTGAAGCGCGTCGTCAGCCACGACTACTTTCTTGAGCTTCAACGCGTCTTCGATTGGAATAACGTGCTGCTGGAGTTTGTTCACGCCTTTTTCTTTGTAGAGCCACCACAAGTCACTCAATTCCTGCAGTGTAATCGCCTGGTTTTCGGTAAAGCCGGCTGCTTCCGTCCTGCGCAACTCGAGCATTTCGGTCTTGACGCCCATTACTTCCCCGACGTCGAAGCAAAGGTTTCTGACGTAAAAACCCGCGTCGACGTGGGCTTCGAACAAAACGTCTTTTCCTTCTACTTCAAGGATTTTCAACGAGTGTATTTCACGCACGCGCAACTTCTTGGCAACGGCGCTTGCCAGCGGCGGTTTTTGCCAGATTTTTCCGCGAAAGTGGGAGAATGCGTCTTCGACTTGCAGCTTGTCAACCGGGTTTTGGCAGCGCATTATGCAGGCGTACGTCTTGCGTTTTTCCGCAATGAACTTCGACGCCTTGCACGCTTCTTCCAACAGAGTTGGCAGTACGCCTGAAACGTCTGCGTCCAGGGTTCCGGTGTGGCCTGCCTTGCCCAGGCCCAGGATTTTTCTTGCAAAGGCAGAGGCTTCGTGGGAAGTCGGTCCCCTGGGCTTGTCTAATACAATTAGTCCGTAGCGCAGGCTTTCTTCAAGCGAGCGTTCTGAAGGAGCTTTCCCTGCTTCACAGGGCTCGTCGCGCAACACGAACATGCGCTTTGGCCTCAAATAGGTTCGAGGTGCTGGACGTTGCAGCGCTTGACCTTGCCTTTGTCGTCCTTGACTTCAACGAAGTTTGCGTCGATTATTTTCGTCACGACGACGGTCTTGCCTGACTTGCGTCCTCGTGTTTTCACGCATTTTCTTCCTACTTGGATTGCGGGCATTTTCATCACCGGAAATCATTTTTTGAGGCGTTGCGCTGCGGCGGCGATTATTGCGGCAACGCTTTCGGCGTCGAACTTCGCTGCGTTGACGACCACGTCTACGAAGTCGTGTTCCAGCACGTCGACGCCGTAAAGGGCTTTGTAGCGTTTCCTGTCGTCCTCGTCCCTTTTTTTCGTGAACGAAGGGGTTTCGCCTGGCTTGGCAATCGCGTTTCTCGCGGCCCTGACTTCGATGGGCGCGCGGAGCCAGACTTTCAAGTCGATTTTCGGCAGTTTTTGCTGCAGGGTGCCGAGTCTGTCGCAGACTTTTTTGGAGTCGAGCCATACTGCGAGGCGGCTTCCTATCACTGCGTCGCCTTTTTCCTTTGCAACCAGTTCGAGTAGCCTGCGGTCGAGTTCCAGGTCTATGGTCTTGTCTGAAGCGGCTTTGGAAACGATTTCTTCCAGCGTCATTTCCTTTTCCTTGGCCAAGTCGCGTAAAGTGAAGTTGATTCGCTTGAACCCGTGTTTCTGCTCGAGGATGCCAGTTACGGTGGTGTTGCCGCAGCCGCTTTGCCCCGATATTGCGACAATCATTTCTTCATGCCTTGGATGTACTTCAAGTGGGTGATGGGCACTTCGCTGCGCAGGAGCACGCCGGTTGCGAGCCTCGTCTTTTCCTTCACTAGCTGCTGGCTGCACGCGGCGCACAGGACTCCGCCGTAAACGCGTTCCGGCCGCTTCTCGGTCTTGGAGAGCTTCGCCATTTCCGAGCGGCCGCGTCGCGGAACCGCTTGCAGGATGCAGGCGCAGAGGGCGCAGCGCGCCGGACTCGGTTTCTTGGGCTTCTGTATCTGCGTCCGCCTGCCGGTCGGCGTCCTGCGCATTCGAGTTTTTGCGTTCGTGCTCCTCATTCTCGGGCTAGTCAACTTGAACACCTCTTGAAAGCATTAGCGGAAAGAATTGTGGCGAAAGAGTTTTTTATGGCTTTGGTTGCATGGCCGGCTGGGGCGTCGCGGGCTGTTGTTTTTTTTCCTTCATTTTTTCGTAGCCGGAGATTATTGCTTCAAGCACTATTCCGACGGCGGCGGCCGAGAGGATGAAGTAGCCTCTCACTCCGTAAACGCTTTCGCGGAGGACGTTGAGGGAAAGGATTTCGTTCATGTGCAGTGCAATCGGGAGTTTTATGGCGAAGGTCGGGAATGCGCCGCCCATGAACCATATTGCGATGAAGAAGAGGGGGAGGATGACTATCATTGCCTTGAACGGCAGGATGACCATTTGTTTGGTCAGCTGCATGATTTCCTTGTCGCGGGCTTCGAGTTCCTTTAGCTTCTTGTCGTCCTTCTTCTGCACCGCTTCCTTGTACTCCTTTTGGAAGTCGTTCATTTTCTTCTGGGCTTCCTTGAGGCGCTTGCGGTCGCCCAGCGTGCGGTTGACTACTGCGCTGACTGCCGCGAACACGGCCGCGGAAACGAGGATGATGATCCAGTCGTCGAGCATAAGGATGCACTTACTTGACTATCTTGCGCAGAACGGGGTACATGTCGAAAATCTGTTGCTGCGCCA
>JBFMEM010000078.1:0-4727 GCA_040753335.1 Microcaldota archaeon | reverse complement strand
GCGAAGAGTGGGGCGCCGACAAAGTCGCGGTAATAAGCGGAGTTGGCGTTCGCGACTACTACCGCAAGCTAGGCTATCGCTTGGACGGCGCCTACGTTTCAAAGCGCTTGTGAGCTGACGGCTATTCTTCTATTTGCCAGTAGCATTCCACTATTGGCGCGCAGTTGGTGTCGCACCCTGTGGCTCTCCATGCGTAGCCTCTACTGCAGTTGATTTCAACGGTGGCGGTGGGTGCACGAGTCCCCACGGCAACAGGTTTCTGGTACTGAATGGTTGTCGAAAATGCATTCGGGTAGTTGTGGTTCTGTTTGATTCACCAGCTGGCAAGTTCCGTTGATGCATTTTGGTTCCGCGTGGCAACTCCAGTGCCAATCGGCGGGATTCTCTACGAAAATTTCCGCGCAGGCGAGACTGCCGCAATTGCTGCTGTGCCACGCTGTTTCATAATTTTTATTTACCGCCGTGGTGCTGCCGCCTTGGCTGCAAGGGCAACAGCCTACTGAAATACAGTCGCTGTCCTGCGCGCAGGCAAACATGTTTGCGCCAACTTCCGGCGTCGCCGTAGGCGTGGTAGTCGCGGCTTGTACAGTCGACGTTGCCACTGGTGTTGGAGTAGGCGTGGCGGGCGCTTGCGTACATCCGAAAAGCAAAGTTGCTGAAACTAAAATGACTCCGATAGCGAACAGTTCCTTCATTGAATCAACCTCGGTATCCGTTGGGGGGGGGAACCCATATTTATTCCTTCTTCCTACAGAGCTGCGATGTACTCGCAAAAAATCCAGTCCGCATTGTCGAAAGCCGGCGCCAAGCCAGGCGCGAAAGTCAGCGTGACCGAAGGCAAACGCGTTTTCGAAGGAATTCTGTTGCCAAGGCCCGACGCGGGCGACGAAAACTGTTTGGTCGTCAAGCTCGACAGCGGCTACAATGTCGGAATTGACTTCGGCGCCAAGACGAAAGTCAAGGCGCTGAAAGGCGGCGCCGAACTCGAGAAATTTATGAAGGCGCGCAAGAAATTCGACATGCATCTGCCGAACGTTTCAATGATTGCAACCGGCGGGACAATCAGCAACCGCGTCGACTACCGTACTGGCGGCGTGCACCCGTTGATGACTCCGGAGGAAATGCTTGCGAACGCGCCACAACTTGCCGACGTAGTCAACCTGCGTTCGGTCGTGAGTCCTTTTCGCATGGCGAGCGAAGACATGTACTGCGAAGAGTGGAAGAAACTGGCTGTTTTGGCTGCAAAGGAGTTGAATGAAGGTAGTCGGGGCGTGATAGTAACCCACGGAACGGACACTCTTCACTACACGTCCGCCGCGTTGTCTTTCATGCTAAAGCACTTGTGCAAGCCCGTCGCCATAGTCGGCGCCCAGCGTTCTCCCGACCGCGGGAGCTTTGATGGAACAATGAACTTGGTTTGTGCCGCGCACTATGCTGTAGGAAACATTGCGGAAGTCGCCATCGTCATGCACGGCTCTTCAAGCGACGACTACTGCATTGCCGTCCCTGGCGCGAAGGCGCGGAAAATGCATTCTTCGCGCCGCGATGCCTTCAGGCCAGTAAATTGCCTGCCTTTCGCTAAAATCTGGCTCGACGGCAGAACGGAGTTGTTGCGAAAGAACTTTCACGGCCGCGCCGAAGACGAGGTAGTTGCCGACGCCGTGTTCGAACCAAAAGTGGCTTTGCTGAAGTCGTTTCCTGGCGCGTCGCCGGAACTCGTTGAGCATTTGGTTGACAAAAAATACAAGGGAATAGTGATTGAAGGAACGGGACTGGGGCATGTTCCGACGGAACCGGTTGACAGGAAAGCAAGCTGGATTCCAGCAGTAAAGCGAGCGGTTGAAGACGGAGTGGTTGTTGCAATTAGTTCACAGTGTCTTTACGGCCGAACTCATGCTTTTGTCTACACTAACTTGAGGCGCTTGCACGCGACGGGCGCCGTTTTTTGCGAGGACACGCTGCCGGAAACGGCTTTTGTCAAACTCGGCTTTTTATTGGGTCACAAGAGGCTTTCTGTGGAGGAAGTCAAGCGCAAGATGCAGGAAAACATTGCGGGAGAAATAAACCCGCGGCTGACGGAACAAGATTTTTTGGTGTGAGAATGGCTTTCGACTTTGCTGCGCATGGGTTCAAGTGCGGAATAGAAGTGCACCAGCGGCTGGACACTAAAAAACTGTTTTGCAACTGCTACTGCAACCCCAGTAAGCCCTTGCCGGAAGGAAGAAAAACAGTTCTTCGCCGAAGGCTTCGCGCCGTCGCCGGGGAATTGGGTGAACTCGACCCGGCCGCGGCCTTCGAGGCGGAGCGCGGAAAGGAATTCGCGTATGCTATTGACTCGAACTCCGCTTGCTTGGTCGAGACTGACGAAGAGCCGCCGCACGCGTGCCGAAGCGAAGCGCTCGAGGCGGCGGTGCAGGTCGCCTTGCTTTTGAACGCCAAGCCAGTTGACGAAGTTCACTTCATGCGCAAGACGGTTGTGGACGGAAGCGCGGTGAGCGGATTCCAGCGCACTGCGCTGGTCGCAACGGACGGCTGGCTGGAAACCTCGAAGGGCAGGGTCGGCATTCCGACCGTCTGCTTGGAAGAAGAGGCGTCGGGAATCCTTGAAAAGAAGGGAGAGAAGGCGGAATACCGGCTCGACCGCCTCGGCATTCCGTTGGTGGAAATAGCCTCCGATTCCTCGATCAAGGACGGCGAGCACTGCCGTGAAGTCGCCGAGAAAATCGGTTCGCTGCTCCGCAGCACCGGGAAAGTCCAGCGCGGCATCGGGACGATCAGGCAGGACGTCAACGTCTCGGTTCGCGAGGGAGGCCGGGTTGAAATAAAGGGGGCCCAGGAACTCGCGGACTTGCCAGCGTTGGTTGAAAACGAGGCCACGCGGCAGCTTGCGTTCGCTGGGCTGAAGAGGGAGTTGCTTGGCCGCGCGAAACCCGAGGAACACATTCACGCCGTTGACCTCACCCACGTTTTCGCGGCCACCAAATGCGGATTTGTTTCGAAAGCGCTTGCTTCCAACGCGATGGTCATCGGCGTGCGCCTCAAGGGCTTTGCGGGACTACTTGGCAAGGAAGTCATGCCAAGCCACCGCGTGGGCACTGAGTTAAGCGGCTACGCCAAGGCCTTCGGCGGCGTAGGAGGAATAATTCACTCTGACGAAAACTTGGAGAAATACAGTTTCTCAGCGCCTGAAGTCGCGGCAGCGCGGAAAATTCTCGAATGCGGCGAAAAAGACGCGTTCGTGTTGTGCGTTGGAACCGAGTTCAACGCGGTGCGCGCTCTCGGCGCGGTTTTCGACAGGGCCATGCGCGTCTTCGAGGGGCTTCCGCCGGAAACCCGGAAGGCCGAGGGGCAGAAAAGCGTTTTCATGCGGCCGCTGCCCGGCGCCGGAAGAATGTACCCCGAGACCGACGTTCCGCCGATTCGCTTGACGCCCGCGTTCCTCAAGTCGATAAAGCTTCCCGAGACTTTCGAGGAAAAGAAGGCAGGGTACTTGAAGACTGGCTTGAACGAGGAGCTTGCTGCAAAAGTGTTGCGCGAGTCCGACCCGCGTGAGTTCGAAGAATACTGTTCCACGGGGGCTGAACCCACGTTCGTCGCAGGCACGCTGGTCGAAACCTTGAAAAGCTTGAGGCGCGACGGCGTCCCCGTTGAAAAAATATCCGCGGCACGCCTGAAGCAGTTTTTCTCGGCTTTCGCTAAACGCGAGTTCGTGAAAGCGGCGGCGCCGCTGCTTTTGACCGAGCTTGCATTGAAACCGGCTTCGACTGTTTCCGCCGCCGTTGCCGCCAAGGGACTCGAAAAATTCGGCGCCGCCAAACTGGGGGAAGTCGTTTCCTCGCTCGAGAAAGAAGGGCTTTCCGGCGAGCGGCTTTTCGGCGAGGCCATGCGGCGGCACCGGCTGAACGCGGACCCCGCCGAGTTGCGCAAGGCCGCCGGGCGTGGATAAAACGTATTTATACTCCGCGGCTTTTGTTCTTCCGCCAGTGGTTGTTTATGCCTGACAACGAGGAAATGGGTGGCGAAGGCGGTTTTGGCGGCCTGAAGGAAAAAATTCTTCCCCTGGTCAAGAAACTGCTTCCCCTGATAGTCGTAGTGGCGGTCGCGGCCGGCGGCTACTTGTTTTACTCCTCGCTTCCCCAGCCGGCAACGCTTTCGCTGACGCTAAAGGGCTTGGACGAGAACGAGAGCATAAGCGGCGCCGCCGTTACCTTGACCGACCCAAGTGGAAACGCGTACGACGGAATCGCTGAAGACACTACCGTGTTTTTCGACGTTTCCCTTCCGTCAGGAACCGAGTTGTCGGTTTCTGTCGACGCAGGAGGCAAGTACGCCTCGGCGCCGACGGAATCATCCATTACGCTCGAGGCAGGAGACAACTCGAAGACCCTCTTCGTTCCCTTCAGCTACAAGCTCAAGGCGACGCCGGCAACGCTTTCGGTCGACTTGGGAAGCGGCTGTACCAAACAACTGTCCGTCGCGGTTGCAAACCAAGGGAGGGCCGCTGCCGAAACCGAGTTAATTGCCGAGGGTGACGTGAGGGCCATGTTCGGCGGGGCCCCTGCAAAAACAATTGCCGCGGGCGGAAGCACGACTTTTGAATTCAACTTAACCGCGCCTCCTTCTGCCGCGACTGGTTCTAAACCCACTGTCGTCAAGAAAGAGGGTTCGCTTCGTCTCAAGCACACCACTGAAGAAGTTTCCGTTAAGGTGAATGTCGGCGCCGGCCC
>JBFMEM010000077.1:0-4764 GCA_040753335.1 Microcaldota archaeon | reverse complement strand
ACAGTTCCTCGTCCTTCCTCCGTAGCTCGGGAAAGGCTTTTTCCCAGTGCGCGAGCAGCGCAAGCGCCTGCTTTTCCCCAATTTTCTGTACCACGAGGCCGGCTTGGGCGTACGCGAAGTCGCCTGCCTCGACTGCAACGTCGGCGACGAGGGCGCGCTTGCGCTCGCCGAAGTAATCGATTTCAGCCACTCCCTCCTTCACGCCGACTACTCTACCAGGAATTGCGTAACACATCAGAGCAAGATTAGCGAACAAAGGTTAAAATTCACGTGCCTCGCGCGCACTGGAATTATACCGTGCAGCGTCGGCACTCCCTGCGCTGGCAGTCCTGCGAATCGAATTTCCATTCGAGACCCCATTTCTTTAGACCGCGGAGGAAAGGAATCAGTTTTTTTCCTGCAGGAGTAAGCGAGTAATATACCCCCGGCGGAATTGAGCTGTAATCAATTCGCTTCCGTATTATGCCTTCCTTCTCGAGCGCCTTCAGCTTGGCGGAAAGCATTCTCGGCGAAATGCGCGGCAGGTCCTTCCTTATCTCGGAATACCTCCTCTCGCGCAAGCCTCCTTTGCGTATGCTCAGCACTATCAAGAGGCTCCATTTCTTGCCGATAACGCTGACAGTGCGGTAAACCACGCAGTTAACGTCCATGGTATTCAATTTGATACTCTCGATATTTATGGGTAGTATACTAAGTATACTCGAGGTTGTTGGAGTGATGCGGCGGAAGATAATCTGCATTGACGAGGAAAAGTGCGACGGGTGTAAAGCGTGCATTCCAAACTGTCCGGAGGGCGCGTTGCAGGTAATAGACGGAAAGGCAAGGCTGGTAAGCGACTTGTATTGCGACGGCTTGGGGGCGTGCATTGGGCACTGCCCGAAAGGAGCCTTGACCATTGAAGAGAGGCCGGCCGCTCCCTACGACGAGCGCGCGGCGATGGAAAATATAGTGAAACACGGAAAAAACACGGTGAAAGCCCATTTGCAGCACTTGGAAGACCACGGAGAAAAAAAATATTACGCGCAAGCCGTTTCGTTCCTGCGCGAAAAAAACTTCGACGTCCGCGAATACGGCGTTGAAGAAAAAAATGCGCTTCCATGCGGCCGCGCCGAAAACCGCTTGCAGGAAATAAAACCCGCGCCGGAAGCAGGACCCCGCGCCGAGCGATCCAGCGCCCTGCGGCAGTGGCCCGTTCAACTGGCGTTGCTTTCGCCTCAAGCGCCCTTCTTTGAAAACGCGGACCTTCTTGTAGCATCCGACTGCGTGCCGTTCGCAAACCCCCACTTTCACGACCAACTGCTGCGTGGACGGACGCTGGCCATAGGTTGCCCCAAGCTTGATGACGTCAGCCAATACCGCCAAAAGTTGACGCAAATAATTTCGGAAAACGAAGTAAAAAGCATCACTGTCGCAATAATGGAACTGCCGTGTTGTTACGGAATGCAGCGCGCAGTAGAAGCCGCCGTCAAGGCGGCGGGCAAGAATATCGCAATAACGACGAAAATAATTGGCGTAAACGGCGCCATGCAATGAACTAACTTGGCTGCCAGGCGCTGGCGATAGCGCACAGCAAAAGCGGGGTTGAGGCAGTATGCGAAGCCTTTTAACCACCCGCCCACACAATTTACTCAGTAACGCTGGCACGCAGCGTAGAGAAGAGATTGGGCTTGCAAAAAGAGAATTTCTTTTTCTTAGGTAATGCGACGGCGTTAGTGTAAAGAAGGTGAAAGAATATGTTTGGCGGACCGCGCCACGGTATGGGACCAAGGCAGATGTACAAGGCAACTTGCAGCGACTGCGGAAAGGAATGCGAAGTTCCCTTCCAGCCGACTGAAGGACGCCCCGTATACTGCAACGACTGCTTCCAGAAGCACAGGAAGCCACGCCACTCGTCTGGCGGATACTAACGGGTTTTTTTTGAACGCCGGCTTTTGCCGGCAACCTCCTTTTTATTCAACTTCTTCTTTTGTTTCCTTCATGAACAAGTGCAACTCCGCACTGACAGTCCTCGCGTTGTTTTCAATAGTGCTCGCCGCGTGGGGCTACTCCGTCCTGCCGCCCGTGGTTGCGTCGCACTGGAACGCCGCGGGGTTGGCGGACGGCTTTTCCTCGAAAGAAACGTCTTTCCTCTTTCCCGTGCTCGTCGTCGTGATAATAATTCTGTTCAACTGGCTGCCGAAGTACGACCCGCTGGCGCACAACATCGAGAAATTCGGCGCCGAATGGAGCCTCTTCAAAGCCGTTTTAGTCGCGTTCTTCATTTACGTACAGGCGTTGTTCATCGCCTACAACCTCGGCTTCACGTTCAACTTCGGCCAACTCCTCGCCCCCGGCCTGGCCGCCTTGTTTTACGCAGTGGGAGTCATGCTGGCGAAGGCGAAGAGAAACTACTTCATCGGCATCAGGACCCCGTGGACTCTGGCAAGCGACTTGGTGTGGGACAAGACGCACTCGATTGGGGCAAAGCTGTTCAAGGCAGTCGCCGTCGCAGTCCTCGTAATAGGCATCCTGCTGCCCCAGCAAGCCATTTGGGTCCTCCTCGGCCTCTTGGGGGGAGTGGTGGCTTACTTGCTGTACTTCTCCTACCGCGAGTGGAAGAAGGAAGGCAGGAAACGCAAGCCCCGCGCCTAAGCGTTTGAACAACTTTTTATACCCCGCCGCCCTGTGAGAGTGCAGGTGGTTCTTGCATGAAAGCACTCGCGGCAATCGTTTTAGCAACGTTCTTGTTTTTCGCGGCCTTCGCGGCCGCGCCCGAAACCCAGGCGACGGCAGTCGCCGACGTCCCAACAATTTCCGAAGCAACCGCCGTGCCGACGGCACGACCAGTTACCCTCGACCAGTCGGGATGCAAGACTGTAGAGAAAGTCTGCCACGACGTTGAAACAACGGCCGCCGCGGCAAACGTCGTAGCCAGCCAGTACTGCGAAGAAATAGTCAGCTACGTTCCGTGCGAGCAGCCCGTCGTCGCTCCCGTCCAAGGCGAGTGCAAAGTAGTTGAAGAAGTTTTCTGCAAAGAAACAACTGCCGCAACAACCGCCGCAGCGCCGGAGCCGACCAAAGTCTGCAGAACCGTCCAAAAAACGGTTTGCGCAACCGCGCCACAGCCAACGGAGGGAGGAGGCGCCGCGCCGTCGACCCGAATAATTGAAGAATGCCCCCAAATCTGCACGAAGACGCTGCGCAAGGTATGCGCGGCCGTTGCAGTGCCTGTCCAAACAGTTGCAGTGACCGCGGAAGCCACTCGAACAGCAGAAACCGCTGCCCCCACTTCAGTTACAACCACTGCGACAACGCCGGGGGTTACAACGCAGGTCAGCGGCGCTGAAGGCCAGGTCGAAAGCTCTGGAGCGGCAGGCGGCGAGACAAGCGTCGTTCCAACGCCAGTTCTTGCCGAAGGAGAATGCGGCGTGATTGAAGTAGAGGAATGCATTCCCTCGCCCGAGTGCGTGGCAAGCCAGGGAGCGGAATACCCGCGCCTGCTGTGCCGCCGGAACTGCGAAGGAGCGGTAGGCAAACCCGATTTCGACGTCCAAAAGTGCTTCGCATGGTGCGATTCAATCGGCCAGGCCGAGCCAACCGCGGCAAGCGGAGGGGTTGCAACAGCGGTCCAGCCGGTCGACGCCATCGGCGAATGCGTTTCAAAGAACGTCCAGGCGTGCGCCGGACTACCGGGAGCGGAGGCCGGCGAGTGCAAGACGAAAGTAGTCGACGAATGCCACCGCCTCGTGTGGAAGCAAGAGGCAACGGAGTCAAGCCCGGTTGACGCCGTCGCCCAGTGCGTGATGGCAAGGTGCGTCAACCTCGCCGAAGAAGACTACGCGAAGTGCAAGCGCGAGTGCTATGCGAACGTCCCAACTCCCACGACCGCCGTCGCGCCAGTCGCGGACGTGTGCAGCCAGATTCCGGACGACGAAGTGCGCGAAGCATGCAACACGTTCAAGAAAGTGGTTGACGAGCGAAAGAAATGCCGCGTAATCCAGGACAAGCCGGCCAGGAAAAAGTGCTTGTTCGAAAAAATAATTCTGCCACTGGTCGGAGAAGACTACCTCGAGTTCGCCGACGACACGTCCGGCGAAAAGCAGGCAAAGACCGAAACGGCGAAAGACGAGGCGGAATCCGCGGTGCAAGACCTTCAGGAAAACGCGGCGCAGGTAACGCAGTCGGTCGAAGCCGAGTGCAGGCCCATTGCTTTAAAGGCAGTGCAGAGAATCAAGGAATTCAAGAACCGCGTCGCACTCCTCGAGCAGGCGGTTGCCAAGGCAGAGGCCAGGGGCCACGACGCAACCGAACTCCGCTACCTCCTAGTCAAGTACAATGAAGTGGTCGCGGCGGCCGCCAACGCCTTTGCAGCAGGAAACTGCCGCGAGGCCCTCGAAACCCTTGCGACGGCAGATGAAATAATTCAGGCCTTCAAGCATACACTCAAAAAAATAGTAGATGCGAACGCGGCAGGCCAGCCGTATTCAGCGGCGGCCGAAAGCCCGCTTGCAACGGAGGCGAGCTAAAATGAAGCAACTGATTCTACTGCTGGCCTTGCTAGGCGCCTCCGCGCTGTTGTTCGGCTGCGTTGCACAGCCGCCGCAAGCCACTCCCACGCCGCAACCGACTCTCGCGGCTTCCCCGACGGCCACTCCCGCCGCGCCTGGCGCGATCGCCGAGGAAGAAATCGCGGAGTTAAACCAGTCGCTGGACCAAGAGATAGAGAACCTCACGCGACAACTCGGCTGAACAAAACTATGCCGACAGGGAAGCGCCGAATTTCCG
>JBFMEM010000076.1:0-4790 GCA_040753335.1 Microcaldota archaeon | reverse complement strand
CCCGAAAGTCGAGGAATTCGAGAAAGCGCTTGCGCAGTACTGCCAGTACAAGCACGCAGTCGCCGTAAACAGCGGAACGGCCGCGTTGCACGTTGCGTTGCTTGCCGCGGGGATAAAAGAAAAGGACGAAGTTTTGATCCCGGATTTTTCGTTCATTGCAACCGCCAACGCAACCAAGTACATTCGCGCGAAGACGAAGTACTTGGATGTCGACAAGAAGACTTTCAACATGAACCCCGACAAGACAGTCAAGGAACTTAAGAAAGGCAAGGCAAAGGCAGTCATGCCAGTGTCTTTGTACGGACAGGCTTACGACGTAGACGCGATAGTCGAAGCAGCACACGCGACGGGAGCCAAGGTAATCAGCGACAACTGCCAAGCAATTGGAGCAAAGTGGAAGGGAAGCAGGAACTTCAAGGACGACGCGGCCTGCCTCTCGTTCTATCCCACCAAGAACATGACTACCATGGAAGGCGGAGCGATTCTTACGGACAACGACGAACTCGCGGCAAACGCGCGAATCATCCGCAACGTGGGAATGCGCGCGCGTTACGAGTACCTGTTCGTAGGCTACAACTACCGCATGACCGGCGTAGGCGCAGCAATCGGCTTGGAACAACTGAAAAAACTCGACGGCTGGACCGAAAAGCGCAGAAAAAACGCGGAAATGCTGGACAACTTGCTCAAGAAAGTCAAGCAAGTCAAGACGCCGTACTGCGACGAACGCGCTTTCCACGTCTACCACCAGTACACCTTAAAGGCGGAAAACCGCGACGGCTTGAAGGCGCACTTGGACGCGGCCGGAATAGGCAACGCAGTGTTTTATCCAACGCCGCTGCACTCTATTCCCGTGCTTGAAGCAAAAGGAAGCTGCCCTACAACCGAAAAAGTCTGCAAGGAAGTGCTTTCCCTGCCAGTGCACCCGTCGCTGTCAGAAGAGGAAGTGCACAAAGTGGCGGACGCGGTAAAGGCGTTTTACGCAAAGGCCTAGACCATAATAGGTTCGCGCTTGCCGGTCTTGGCCGCCTTCATTCCCGCCACTGCGGCGGCGAGCGCGCGCAAGCCGTCCTTTCCGGTCGTAACCGGTTCTTTCTTGTTCTTGACGCAGTCCAAGAAGTGGTGCAGTTCGAGCTTGAGCGGCTCGTCCTTCACGAAGTAAGGCTTGATCTCGGTTCCGCGGCCCACGCGCAGCACTATTTCATCGAACGTGCTGTACTTGGTCGTGACGTGGTCAGCCCGCATTATCGTCAGGTCCTGCGTTATGTAATCAAGCTTTGCCGCGCCCGTGGTGCCGAGTATGATGAGTTCGCGGCTCTTTATCGGAGTCACGCGGTTTGCCTCAACTGTTGCCTTGAACGAATTGAATTCGAAGATGGCCGAGCACAAGTCGTTGCTTTTCTTGTCTGCTATCCTTGATTCAACGGCGCTTACTTCCGTTGGATAGTGGCCCACCAGGAAAGTCAGGACGTCGACGTCGTGGACGGCCTGGTCTATGAAGGAAGGGCCGACGTCTCGTTCGGTCGGAACGCCGAACCTGTGCACCGAAGCGTAGAAAGGAGTTCCGATGTGAGACAGGTTCTTCTTCAACGCCTGCACGGCGGGGTTGAAGCGCTCAAGGTGTCCCACCATAAGCATGACTCCGCGGTCTTTTGCTTCGGCAATGAGTTTTTTGCCGTCTTCAATCGTTTCGGTAATCGGCTTTTCAACCAAGACGGGAATTCCCTTCGCGAGTATGCCCGAAGCGACTTTGTAGTGCGAGTGAGTCGGAACTATGATTGTAGCGGCGTCGACTTTCTCGTTCTTCAGCGCCTCGTCCACCGTCTTGTAGGCGGAAACGGTGCCGCAGTGGCCCAGAGAACCGACTTTCTTTAGCGCTTCGTCGGACGGGTCGACTACCGTCACGTGCCTCACGTTATTGAAAGCGCTGAAATTGCGGACGTGGTTGAAGCCCATTATTCCAGCGCCTACGACTAGGACGTTCACTTTGAATCACCTGAATGGGAGTAAAACGCGTTTCATTATTATAAGACTGTCTTTCCCGCAACCCTCAACCCTTTTGCGTCCAAGCGCAGCAAGAGCATGACGTCGCTGGCGTCGAACGCAAGCGGCTTTTGGAAAACTATTTTAACGCGCGCTTTCGACCCGCCCTTTACTTGGCCAGTCAACTCGCAGGGAACCACCTGCAGTCCGACGCAGGCGTGCAGAACTTCCTTGGCCTCTGTTTTGCCAAGGGGTTCTTTCAGGAACTTCGAAGCCTCGACTTCCAACTCTAGCTGCGAAAGGGTTTTCAGAGGAACTGCGCTTAGAAAGTCTCCCTTGCCGACGTCCGCGCTGGTTGCTCCTTTCATTGCAATGCCGAAGCGGTCCCAGCACTCCGCGGTTTCGACGTCGCAGTCCTGCTTCTGGATGCTGCGCACTTCAACCGCCTTTCCCGAAGGAAAGGCAGTGAGCTTGTTGTGAACGCGAAGCGTTCCCCGCAGCATTACGCCGAGCGCGACGCTTCCAACGCCCTTGACTTCGAAAGAATGGTCGACCACCCCTTTTGCAGGGCCGTCGACGTTCTGCGGTTGGAACGAGAGTATTTCGGTTCTTGCTTCTTCAAGCGAGGAAAAGCGCTTCCAGTTTTCGAGCAACGTGTTTTTGACTAACGGCGCGAACTGGCCGGGGTTTTCGGAAATTATGCAGCCGTCCTTCTTTCCCGAGAAGTCGGCGGCGACTATGCACTCGCCGACCGCGGGAGTAAGCGAATTGGCGGCCAATACGCAGTAGTTCGACAAGTTCAGCGCGAAAACGAGTGAAGGCGGTTTCTTGGGAAACTGGGCTGCGTCGACGCACGTAACCAGTTTTCCCTGGAAGCTGGAGTTGTAGAAAGCAATTTCGTCAACCGTTCCTTTCTTGGCGAGCGCGTGGCAGACGTTCTCGCGCAAAACGGCGTCGTCTCCAATGACGGCTATGTTGAGACTGGTCAAACAAATCAGGCTCTCACAGAACGAAGTCTTTTTTCGCCAGTTCCCGCAAGTATGCTTGGACGTCGTTTTTCATGTCGTCGCGCTTCAACGCGAATTCAATGGTTGTCTTGACGTAGTTGGTTTTGTCGCCGACCGCATGCCACTTGGCGTCCATTTTCTTGGCGTAGAACTTTTGCTTCCTCATCACTATTCTTGCCGTGTCCGGCCACCACTTTTCGCCTTTCACCAACGGCGTTTCCGGAATCGCGTCAAGAAACTCGGGCGTGAACAGCCACCTTCCGTTGGAGACAAGGTTGGAAGGCGCTTCTTCTACCTTCGGCTTTTCCACCAAGTCCTCGATTTGGTATACGCTCGGCTCGACTTCCTTGCCTTTTATTACTCCGTATCGGTAGACCTCCTTCCGCGGAACTTCGGTCACGCCCACGACGGAGCACCTGTGCTTGTCGTAGACGTCAATCAATTCCTTCAACGGAGGAATTTTGCCGGTGAAAAAATCGTCTCCGTTGAGCACGACGAAGGGCTCGCCGTTGACGTGGTCGCGCGCGGAGTAAATGGCGTCCGGAATTCCCTTCTGCTCCTTCTGCCGCACGTAGAAAACGTCAGCCATGTTAGAAATGCGTTCAAGCTGCGCGAGTTTCTCTTGGTCGTCTTTCTTGAGCAAGTGCTGTTCCAAGTCGGGGTTCCTGTCGAAGTGGTTTTCGATGTTGTGCTTGCCCCTGCCCGTGACCAGGATTATGTCTTTTATGCCTGCTTGAATGACTTCTTCGACGACGTACTGGATGACGGGCTTGTCGATTATGGGCAGCATTTCCTTCGGCTGAGCCTTCGTCGCCGGAAGAAAACGCGTTCCAAAACCCGCGGCCAAAACAACTGCTTTCCTGACTTTCATTTTCAATCACTCACTTGTAAGTAGTTTCACTTCTGCGCTCTATTTTGGTAACGAAGATTAGTTTTTCTGAATAAAATACTTCGTAGAGAATTCGGTGTGAAGAGAGCCTAACGCGGTAAACGTTCTGCCGGCTGCTTAACTTAACCAAATCGAATTCCTTGAATGGAACCGCAATTTCTTCCAAGCGCTTAAAGAGATCAGCAAGCCGAGCCCGCATTTTTTCATCCAACTGCTTCGCTGCCTTTTCAGCGGCGTTAGAAAGTCTGACGGAATACAAGAGAGTTCACGCTCCCATTACTTCACGCCAGTTTTTGGACTTGCCCGACCTCATTTCAGCTATTATTTTGTCATGCTCAGCAAGTTCCTCTGCGCTAGCCTCCTCCTCTGGAACAAACTTAGAGAGAAGATGGTAGCTTTCATCAAGCTTGAGCACGGCGATTCTCAATGCTTCGGCCTTGGTTTTTGCTACGCCCCTTCTAATCGCTTCCCGCAGCACTTGTTCAGTATACCCAGAAAAACTAACACAAACATTCATATTAAATCACCGCTAAATTAATAGCAAAACACTTTAAAAACCGTTGACTTCAGGAGATTTATAAAGGTATTAAACACGATTAAGCCCTTGGTTCCAGAGAAGAGCTTCGAAAAGAACAAACAACCGGAAGAGGAAGTTTTTCAAACAAGGGAAACAAAAACAATCTGACGCGGCCATGATCTAATGGCATGATTCAAGCTTCCCAAGCTTGACGCCCGGGTTCGATAGGAGGACCGCCAGCGCGGTCCTCTCTACACCCCAGCAACCACGGTGTTCCGAAAATCCCGGTGGCCGCATTTTCGGTTAATCGGCAGCGGCCGCCACAGTTCATTCAATTGTTTTTACGTTAACGACGTTTGCGAGTCCTACGAGGTGCTCGTCTCCCGTAACCAGCTTG
>JBFMEM010000075.1:0-4853 GCA_040753335.1 Microcaldota archaeon | reverse complement strand
GCTTTGAAGACGCGTTCGGCGCAGCCGCCATTCCCGTTGAAACGAGTCCGGCCAACCAGAGAATTGAATACGATTTCACCGGCGCCGCGACGCCAGTGCTGGTTTCCATCACTTCCGTCATTACCTCGTTTCCTCCGACGCAGAATTCGCGCCACGACTACGCAAACGAATTCTATTTGGACACGGCCGCTTCAGTGCCCCAAATCAGTTTCCCCCGCGACACTGAAAACCTGCGCACGCTGTCAAAGACTGCCACGGTGATTTCCCCCGAGGACTTGGACGAGTGGGACGGCATCGTCTTCTATGTTCCCCAACTTGGCTTGACGAGAGTTGTTTCAGGCCAAGGCGGGGAGCCGGCAGTAAAACGCGTTTACGTCCCCGAAGAGGCGTGCGAACACGCGCCAGCGCCCGTGTTCACGCGCGACTCGCAGAAGGACACGGTAAGCCTCAAGTTCCAGGAAGGCTCGCAGGCCGTAATGGTTCCAGTGTTCTTTTACTCGACTTCACAGCAGCCTTCGAGCGGGGCAGACTCGGTTGCAAAAACGCTTTTTGCCAGCGAAATAGTCGTCGAAAACGCTTCGCTCGTCGCAAGCAACCCCTCGAGCGTGACCGACGCGAACGCGTGGAAGAGCCAGCTCTGCGACGACGGCGACAAGGGAATCAGCTTCAAGCAGGCGATAAACTATTCAACGAACAGCTTGTCCATTCAAGCGACTGCCGTGCAGGCGGCGCGCATTCTCGGAATTAGGACGCTGCCCCTGGCGAGGGAAGAGCCGACCTCGTTCGAATACGACCTTTCTTCTTCAACTGTGGCAACGCAAGTTCTCGTGAGAATACGCAAAGGAAGCCTCGTCGACCTCTCGGCCTACAAGTACCTGCGGCATTACTTGGAGAGGGGAACGCCAACTGTTCAAGCAGGCGGCACGAAGATAGAAGTGTCGAACCTCGCGGAGTGGATGCAGGCGGCAAACCAGCAAAACTACTTCGAAAAGTACGACGAAGAACTGCCTGATTTAAGCGGCATCACGCATTCGCTCGGCGGCCGAGGAGGCGCCGGCGGCCTGTTGTCCAACTACTCGCACGCCCGAAGCAGTGAACAAAAAACGTTTTCCATTCAAGTGACTCCTCCGCTTAAGCAAAAACTGGCGCAGTACAACGGCTTGTACTACCTGACTGGAACGGCAACCAGCGGCGTGCAAACACAGCAGTACGGCGCCGCCTTGTCAGAAATAGTTCCAACGCGATACACTGTTTTCAACGGCAGCGGGGTCCTGCAGCAGTTGATTGCGCTGCAGGCAAGCGAAGAAGTGCCGTCGTCTCGCATAGTCAGAGGATATAACTTCACGCTGTTTGCGTTCACGCAATTGACTGAAGGACGTCAGTTCGCCCGCGCAGACGTAATTTCCCCGATGGGAGAAAAGACGGAGTTCGACTACGTTTCCAACAAGCTTGAGATATCCGACGCCGCGCACGGAAACTACTTCATTCACTTCACTAAAGACAGCCGCATGGCATTCATTTTGTCACGCGTTCCGCAAAACGTCGTCCAACCTCCCAGCGGCTACCCCCCGCTGCCGAACTGGCCTGCCAGCTACTTCGCGCTGACGGCAGTTGACTTGTGCGAACGCAGCCAAATAAGCGGCGCGCCCGCCGCGCCGCCTGCCTGTGCAGGCGTTGCGCCCACGGCTCCTCCAGCCCCTGTTGAAGGGGCTCTTGCGCAAGTCGAGTGCACGGTAGAAAACAGGCTTCCTGTAAACGGCGGCATTATCTGGACCATTACGCCGAGGCTCTCGTCAGACCAAGTCGATTTGGTAAGCTTCACTGTATGGAAACAATCCGGCGGCCAGAGAGTAGTTTCAACTGGCCCGGATACTAAAACGCTGCCTCAAATCAGTCCGGCTGGCACGAATTACCACGAGTACGAAGACGTTGGAACGCATTTCCGCGTGCGTCAAGCAAGGGAATACATTGTTACGCTAAAGAAAAACAATGCAGTGGCCAGGGAAGTTCAATGCAGGCCAGACCCTGCTGCACTGGCTTACGCGGCAACGGATACCTCCGGCCCGGGGGGACAGAATGGCTATGCAGCGCAAACGCAAGCCGCGCAAGGAGCTGCGGCGCTTGCAAGCGTTAAAACCGTGGGCAGTTTCACCTGCCAAGTAACACTCGGCCCAAACCACTGTACGGGAGGCATTCCGCAAATGCAAGTCAGCGGAAGCATTTCGTCGGTGCCGAACGGCTTTACGTGGATGGCCGTGAAAGCAGACGACCAAGTCATTTGGCGAGGCACGCTGCAGCAGGCGCCGCCAATAACGCCCAGCCTGTCCGCCGCTTGCACGCTGCCTTCGCAAGCCCAAATATTCGTCTGTGACCGCGATGCCACCCTCCAACAAGACGAGACTCCAAACTGCTTGATTGGAACGTGCACTATACTCCAACCTCCAGCTGTCTCCACGGAAGAGGCGCAGCCGACGACCCTGCACGGCAAGGTTTATTTCCACTTCGGCAACCAAAACAGTTACTACGCTGCAACCGGCGGCCACATCGCGTTCGAGCTGCCTAGCCAGACGCTTGCGACAGTATATTCCGACGGCTCGTTTGCCGCGAATGTCCTGCCGCCAAACAATTGTCCCGCCCCCTGCAAAAAGCAGGTTTGCGCCGACGCTTCCTCGGTTGTCCGCAATGCCGGCAGCCAGCATCTAGTGGCCGACTTTGGCGAAAGAGCCTGCTCGGCGGAAGTAGTGGACTTTTCGAGCCACGACATTACCGTTGACTTGAACATACAGCGTTCTGAAGCCGCGTCTCCTCAAACTGCGTTGGGCTTGAACACGATTGAAATAAACAACCACTTTACAATCGAATTAGAAGGCACGACAGACGAGTGCGAAAGCGGCACGGTAGTATTCACTTACGACAGCAACTCTCCAGACCACGGCCAGGTTACTTCCGGCCAAGTTAGCATAGGCGTTAACGGCATCGCGCGAGCGGTTTTCCAGAACGTGCCCGACGTCGACTCAGGCGGGGAGGTAACGATGTTTGCAACCGGCGAGTGCTACACTGACTACAGCCACGCGTACCACTTTCAAAAGAGCAAGTCGGTTATCCTAATAGGGGCGCCGCTTTTACAGTGGACTGTGCAGCCAAGCGAGCAGGAAACCGTCCAAGCCACGCTAAGCGGCTTCGTGCAACTCGGCTTGATGCCAGTCAACGTCAGGCAAGGGCTTAGTTCCGTTAACGCGCTCGAACACTATTACGGCCTAACGCCTGGCCAGCCACGCTTTTACCGAACCGATACCGCAATAACTGCAAGCAAGCACGCCCCAACTGCACTCACTTTCCGCGTACAAGGCAACCCCGCGCAAGCCAAAGACGACGTGTGCCAGAACCCGTTGTGGGACCTGCTCGCTTCCGACGACGTGGAATTTAGTTACTCTACAAGCAAGTTGCTTGCGGCGGGAGCCAACGACGTTCCAATAATAGGCGCCTGCAGCGCAAACCCAGTGGTAAGACTAGCCGTAGACGTGGAAGGCACTCTTCGCTGGAGCAAAGCCGGAACCTCTGGCGCTTACGCCACTGGAGACCCCGTGGTGGTACAGTTCCTCGCGCAAGACAACACTGAAATCACGCGCAAGGAAGTGCACGCGGCCAACAACCAAGGCCGCTTCAACGCGGAATTCAAGCTTGCCCCACAGCAATTCACCCAAATACGAAAGATAAAACTGACTGCCACTTTAAGGCAGGTGCAGCCTGACGACACGTCCAGCACCACCGTTTCCGTCTCCCAGCCAATGAGAAGCTTTGCCGTTGGAACGCAAACAATCCAAGTCCAACACGCGCCGGGGAACGTGGAAGCCCGTCCAATAAGCTTCAGCCTCTTTACAGGAGTCGAAAGCTGTACCAGCGACCCGGACGCGTATTCTACCGTCACCGTAGTCTGCTTCGACACACCACCTTTTGGCTCCTACGAGGGAGACCAGTTTCGCATCGAGCTAGGAAGCGTCCCACCACAAAGGATTGGAGCCAATTGTGAAGCAAGAGTCGAAAACAACAAGTACGCCTCGTTCGAAATTCCCTTTCACTTGAGTACCAAGGCAGGTCAAAGCAGCCAAAACCTTGGAGACTACAGTGTTGAAACAGGCGAGAAATGTCCGTAGCGAGAAGTGGTGAAAATCATGAAAAAAATTTTGTTGATCGCGTTGGCTTCGGTTCTGTTGCTGGGCTGCGTCGCCCAGCAGCCGGCGCCGCAAGCCACGCCGACTCCCGCGGCCGCGGCGGTCACCGCAACTCCGACGGCCAGTCCCTCGCCGGAAGTTCCGAGCGAGGCAGTCGTAAGGTTTTACGCGTATGCAGTCGAGCCCCGCGAAGTGACGATCAAGGCAGGCGGGGCAGTAACGTGGGTGAACGACGAGCAAGCCTTTCACGGCGTGAGCTTCGGCGAATACGGCTCGGACGAACTCGGCCCTGGCCAGGCCTACATCCAGCAATTCGACGCCCCGGGAGACTACAACTATACTTGCGGCGTCCACGACTATCCCGCCGAACGCGGCGTGGTTCATGTCGTGCCCTAAAGCCGCTCGAACCAAGCACGAAAACATATAAACCGAAAGGTTTATATAAAAACCGATCGGTAAATATAGTTATGAAGTTTGAGGATTTTTCCGGCGTACGCGTCCTTGAATGGTTTTTGGAACGCCCCACTGCAAGGATCCACTTCAAGGAACTTTGCCGAGGGCTGGGCCTGAGCCCCCTGACCGTTAAGGCGTACTGCGACGAATTCATTGACTGGAAGTGGCTGGCGGAGGAACGCCGCGCGAACCTGCGCTTCTTGTTCTTGAACAACGAGTCTTTCGTCG
>JBFMEM010000074.1:0-4876 GCA_040753335.1 Microcaldota archaeon | reverse complement strand
CCCTCCCGCGCCGACTACCGCAAACTTCGTTCTAGAGATCTTGAATTGAGCTCTCTCGCCGAGGGCGAGAACTTGCCTCGAAAAACAAGTTTCACCTCTTAGTCTTCGGGTGTTTTTTTGTCGCACTAGAAGCAGCTCCTTTTTTCGTCAAATAGTCCTGAATCGCGGCATGAAGAGCGTCCGCCGCGAGGTTTGAGCAATGGAATTTGATTGCAGGCAGTCCCCCCAGCGAGCTGGCGACGTCTCCCTTGCTTATTTTGAGGGCGTCGTCAAGAGTCTTTCCCTTAGCCAGTTCCGTAACCATGCTGCTCGTCGCAATCGCTGCGCCGCATCCCATGGTCTTGAACTTGATGTCCGCGATTCTGTCGTTCTTTACTTTGATGTAAACAAACATTATGTCTCCGCACTGAATATTCCCTACTTTGCCCACTCCGTCCGCGTTTTTTATTTCGCCGACGTTCTTGGGCTTGCGCATGTGCTGCATGACTTTCTCCGAGTAAAAATCCATTCAAAGCACCTCTTCCTCGTGGCCGCCGAAGTCAACTGCGCTCAAGTCCTGGCCGGGCTTGAAGGGCGACATCGCGCGCAGTCTTTCAACTACGTCAACGGCCCTGGCCGCAGCGAAATCAACTTGCTTGGCCGTCGTGCCGCGGCCGAGGGTAAAGCGCACGCTGCCGTGCGCCTGTTCCGGCCTGCGGCCCATCGCCAGCAGAACGTGGGACGGCTGGAGCTTCTTGGAAGAGCACGCGGAGCCAGTTGAAACCGCGATTCCGAAGTCGTCAAGGCCGAGCAGTATTCCTTCCCCCTCTATTGCCTCGAATGAAACGTTTATGTTGTTAGGCAAACGCCTCGCGCCCTTCGAGCCATTCAAGAACGCCCCTTCCATTTCAAGCAACTTCTTAAGCAACCGGTCGCGCAAGGCGGCAAGCCTCTTGGACTCGCGGGGTAGTTCGCGCAACGCTAGTTCGCATGCCTTGCCGAAGCCCACTATTCCCGCGATGTTTTCGGTGCCGCTGCGCAGCGCACGCTCGTGACCCCCGCCGAAAACAATTGGCTTGATTTTCGCTCCCCTGCGGACGAACAACGCGCCAACTCCCTTGGGGCCGTAGATTTTATGCGAAGACAGCGTCAGCAGGTCTACTCCGAGCTTCTTGATGTCAGCCGGAATCTTGCCCGCCGACTGGACGGCGTCGCAGTGAAACAGCGCGCCTGCGTCGCGCGCAACGCGCGCCAGTTCAACTACTGGCTGAATCGAGCCTACTTCGTTGTTGGCGTGCATTACCGAAACAAGCGACGCGCCGGAAACCAGTTTTCGCGCGGCGCTCAATTCAACTATTCCCTCGCTGTTGACGGGCAGCAGGGTTCTCTCTGCCCCCCTCCTGCCAAGTTCGTTGCATGGCTCGAGCACGGCCGGGTGCTCTATTGCCGAGCAAACGACCTTGTTGCCGCGCGCCGCGTCAAACCCGCCGAGTACCGCGAGGTTGTCGGCTTCAGTTCCTCCAGAAGTGAAAATTATTTCGTCAGGGGAAGCTGCGATCAGCTTCGCCACGCGCTCGCGGGCGAGTTCCAGCGCTTCCTTTGCTTCGCGGCCGAAGGAATGCAGGCTGGACGCGTTGCCGAATTTCTGCGAGAAAAACGGCTTCATTTCCGCCAGGACCCGCGGGTCTACAGGGGTTGTTGCCGCGTGGTCGAGGTAGACTCTCATGAAAAATCACTTCCTGCTCAAGGCGCAAATCAGGAGCCCCTTGCCGCCGCATGCCTTGCAAAGCCTAAGCTCTACCTTTCCCTTTCCCGAAACAATTTTTTCGGATACCGCGAGGGCAAGGCGGCTTACTTCCGCGGAGGGTTTTTCCCCCTCGTTCAGGTACTTGCTTACGGCGGCTTGAGAGAGGCCCAGCGCGGAAGCTATTTTTTGCTGAGTCCACCCTTCTTTCGCCAAAAGCTTCGCAGTTTCGCGGCGTATTGCCGGAAGAAGGGTTTTCACCGCGTAGTCGCAGGGAACGAAGTCCATAACTCGATTATATAACCGAGTGATATTTAAACCAGGCGGTCGACTGGTTCGACGCGCTTGAAGGCTACTTCGTTGGCGCCGTCGCTGTCCTGCTTGAAGCGGAACTCGGCGCGCACTTTGTTTCCCCCTAGAACAAGCGGAAGCCAATACGGGTCGTCTGGCCACATTCTGTCGAAGGGAAGCGCGGCGTAGCCGAACCATTGGGGCTTCATTTCATCGCTTTCAACGGGCTCGCCCTGCCAAGCTGACGCGATAAAAACGTGGACCGTCTGGTCCCATTCCTTCTTCTGGGGAAAAAAGAACGCCAGCTCGCCGACCTTGCTCAGTTCCGGGCAGGAGACGCCTGCTTCTTCTTGAAGTTCTCTCGCGGCGGCGGCCGCAACGGTTTCGCCGGGCAGAACCTTGCCGCCGAAGCCGTTGTACTTACCGCCGCCAAACCCCCTTTTCTTCATTCCCAGCAAAACGCGTTGGCTGCGCGCGTCAACAAGAAAACAGAGAGTCGCGTCGTGCATTGTACTACCTCGTTAAAGCGGGGTGAGGGAGTCGCACCCTCCTACTCCGCTCTGCAGGCGGATGCATAGCTGATCTGCCAACCCCGCGTAACTCTTATTATTTCTGGCGCCGGCGTTTTTTATTCCTTGAGCCGCGGCGGCCGAAGAAGTTCGCGGCGGCAACTATGCCCCGCCCGAGTTCCTCGAAGTCCTGAATGCCCCTCCGGAAGTCCTTGGGCCGCACGAAAAACACGTACAGGACGCCGAACAGCCCGCCGTAAACGTGGACCGAGAAATCCGTGGGCGTCTTTTTCTCGCGCTCTTTTCCCTCGACGGCGACGGTCAGCGTCTTGTTCACTTGCGTCATCGTGGCGTTGACCTGCGCCGCTTCCTCGGTCCTGTTCTGCGCGACCAGCTGCGAATAGTTCGCCTGCAGGCCCTGCTGCGTTGACTTGAGCTCTGCTTCCCGCGTTTCCGCGGCGTATGCCGCGAGGGGAAAAAACAAGAACGCGAGGGCGAGGGGGACGGCCGCGAGGGCGACGACGGCGAGCCTTGGGCGCGCAACAACCGCCGCCGCCATCAGCGCGGTCACGCCTGCGCTGGCGCCTACTAGGAGGACCGAGGGGTTGAATATTGAGAAAAGCGCGGCGGAAACCATGCCCGCACAAAGAAAAATGGTGAAGACGTCTCCCGACCGCAGCCTTGTTTCGGCGACCCAGCCAAAAGCAGCTAGGGGAACCAAGTTGCCAAGCAAGTGCATTATACCGACGTGCGTAAACAAGTGCGTTACTACACCGAGCGGCTGGGCCGACAGCCTGAGCGCGGTCGCGCGCAACTCGCCTTCGGCGATGTAGAAATTGCCGCCGGAGAGGAAAAAATACGCGGCGACCACTACGGCCGCTATAGAAAAGGTTGCCAGCGGAAAGCGCATGAAGCGACTAGGCGGCCGGCGTATAAATTGCCTGCTTTCGGCTAGGCGGCTAAAAATGGAGCTGGGCGCGTTTCTACAAAGAGGCCGGCGTCACGCCGGGGATGCGTCCAGTCCAACCCACCTTCACAAAATTCGCATCAGCATAACGAACGACACCTTTTTAAACCCTTGTTTCGTAACCTTTCCTCTTTCTGCTCAGTCCCCGCCGAGCTCCGCCTTTAGTTCTTCAAGGAAAACAAGGAGAAACTTGTGGCGGCGCGCCAGCATCGTTTTCGCCGTCTTGGTAGTGAGCCTCCCGCCTTCAGCAGCCGCGCGAATACGAGGTCGAGGGCGCAGCTCTTCGGAAGAGGTTCGCGCCGCTCGCAAAAGGGGTCTTCCTCGCAGTAGAAGGGGCGCTTCATGCTGCCTGTTGAAGAGAAAGTGCGCATTATTGAAACCGCCCCGCTCGCCTCGAGCAAGTCCGCGTCGTGCAGCGCCGCGGCCTCGAGGGAGGCGGGCTTCTCGCCCTTGGTGAAGGAACAGCCGCGAATACAGTCGCAAACCCGCCCTGTTTTTTCGGGGGGAAAGCCAGGCAGCTTGGAAAGAATTTTTTTCGCGGCGTTCGCGCTTGCCCCGGGCGCTTCGTCGGCCCAAGGCGAGTTCTTGGGAATTATTATCACGTCATGGAAAAGCGCGGCGGGAATTACGACGTCCGGGTCCGCTCCCTCCTTCGCTCCTATCTTCTCCGCCAGCTTCATGACGCGGAAAGCGCGGAAAAAGTCATGCGACGGTCTTCGGAACTGATCAGCCTACGCGCAGACTCGACGAGTTCACGCTTCAAATCCTCGTTCACAGCAAGCGCCTGCCTTGAAGCGGGCTCGGAGGGATTTTCGCCCCCGCGAAACGCGGTTTCGCGAGGATTTGAACCCTCGACCCATTGGTTAAGAGCCAATTGCTCTGCCAAGCTGAGCTACGAGCCCACTCAAAAAAAGCAGTATTAAAGTGGCGCCGAGAATTATTAACTCTTCTGGGGGAATGCAAACGATTGCGGTACTGCGGCTCGGACACCGCAGGAAGCGGGACAAGCGCGTGACGACTCACTGCGCGCTCGTAGCCCGCGCCTTCGGCGCCGACAAAATAATCCTGAGCGGCGAACAAGACGACGCCGTCCTCGAAAGCGTGGCCTCGCTGTCGCGCCGGTGGGGCGGCCGTTTTTCCGCGGCGTACGAAAGCAATTGGAAGGCAGCGGTACGCGCGTTCAAGAAAAAAGGCAGGGTAGTCCACTTGACGATGTACGGCGAGCCCTTCGGCGCAGTGACCACGCGGGCCAGAAAGACGAAAAACCTGATGATAGTAGTGGGCGCGGAGAAAGTCCCGCGCGAAATGTACGAGCTGGCGGACTACAACGCGTCGGTCGGAAACCAGCCGCACTCTGAAGTGGCGGCGCTGGCGGTTTTCCTCTAC
>JBFMEM010000073.1:0-4894 GCA_040753335.1 Microcaldota archaeon | reverse complement strand
CGAAAAGAACTCGAGGCCTACCTGGAACAACAGGCGTCAACCACGCTGAAGAACCTCGCCTTCTTGACCGACGCCTTGACTGCCTCGCGGCTCGTCGCAAGGGCAGGCGGGCTCGAGCGCCTGGCTAAAATGCCGGCCAGCACCATTCAAGTCCTCGGGGCCGAAAGGGCTTTGTTCAAGCACTTGCGCAAAGGAACTTCGTCCCCGAAGCACGGAATCATCTTCCAAAGCACTATCGTGCGCGGCGCGCCCCCCGACCAGCGGGGGAAGATAGCGAGGGCGCTGGCCGCAAAGCTCGCGATTGCCGCTAAAGCCGACTTTTACTCGCACGAGTTCATCGCCCCAAAGCTCAAGGCCGACTTGGAAATCCGCTTGAAGGAAATCCGCGGAAAGTGATTTGCTTGCCTGAAGAACTTGAAAGCCACGTGTTTTCGGTCACTCCCGGCGAGAGGATAACGGTTGTCCACCGCACCGAAAAAGGCCCGCGCCAAATGAAGCTGCAAGTCCACGGCACGCTGGAAAAGGCTTTGGAGAAAAAAAAGCTTTCAGCCGAAGCGGTTGCGGCGCTCAACCACCCCCTTTTGTCCCTCGGGCTGGTCAAGGGACTCGTCATAGGACTAGTTCCTGAAACCACCCACGTGGCGGTCATTGGCTCAATGTACGGCGCAGGCGGGAAAAAAGACGAGCCGGTTTACTCCGTTGGGTCGATCCACCCCCTTATCGCCCCCGCGGAGAGGGCCGCGCAAGCCAAGGCACTCCTTACAACAATAATTCGGGAAGCCTATTCCTGCGGCAAAGTGCTTTTCCCGGAAATAATCAAGAAAAAGTGAAAAACAATTTGAAGCAAAAGTTTCCCGGCGTTTACTTGTTCGACAACAGGCTCGCCACCAAAAACCTTGTTCCGGGAACGACGGTCTACGGCGAAAAGACCTTCCGCGAGTCGGGCCAGGAATACAGGGCGTGGGACCCGCGGCGAAGCAAGCTGGCGGCCGCAATCGTGAAAGGCTTGCGCGACTGTCCAGTCAAGCCGGGAATGACCGTGCTCTACTTAGGCGCGGCCAACGGAACAACCGCAAGCCACGTTAGCGACGTCGTCGGCGAAAGCGGAAGCGTCTACTGCGTCGAGTTTTCGGCGCACGCAATGCGCGACCTCCTCCGCGTGTGCGAACAGAGGAAAAACATGTTTCCAATCCTGGCGGACGCGCGGCTGCCCGAAAAATACGTTGACGCGGTTCCAGCGAAAGTCGACTTGGTTTACGCCGACGTCGCAGACCGCGACCAGACGCAAATCCTGTTGCGCAACGCCAAGCAATTCAACGCGGGGCTGCTCGCGATTGCGGTGAAAGCGCGTTGCATCAACTCAGTCAAGCCCCCTAAGCAGGTTTTCGCTGAAGAAAGACAAAAGATTACGGGAGAAGCGGAAGTGCTTGACTTCGTCTTGCTGGATCCGTTCGAGGCAGACCATTGTTTCATCGTAGCCCGGCGTTGAAAACGCCGGGACGGAAAGCTTTTTTATCACTTCTAAAGTTAGGTTAGCAGTCGCGCTCACAGGAGGTAATTGAAAATGAAGAAAGCCTTGTTTGTCCTATCGCTCGTAACCTTTTTCGCACTCGCGGCCGCCGCGCCGTCGTGCTCTGTAAGCCCCGCTTCAGGAATGCCTGAAAGTTACGTGCGGATTACAATCAGCTACTCTGAACTGGCTTCGGACTTCAGCGCAGCCTCGGTAAACTGCGGCACCGGAACCCAAGTAACAATAGCCGCATCAGAGTGCACTGGAACCCGCGCGGGAACCTGCGCCACCAATTGCTACTACAAAACAACAGGAACGTACACAGTAACCGCCAACATAGCCACCGTAACTTCGGCCAGCTTAGTTACCGCCCCGACTGCTCTGTCCTGTTCTTCCGGAACAATAACCGTTTCAACAACTGGCGCGGCAAACCCGACGCCAACCGCGACGTCCGTGCCAATCCAACAGCCGACTACTACCGGAACAAAAGAACCTCTGGCTCAAACGATTACTGCTGCACCGCAGTTGTATTCGCCTTTCACTTTGACGGTAAGGCCCGTGGTTGGAATAAGCACTTTGGAAGCCGCAGGAATAACCTCCATTAACTGCCTGCAGCACCTGCAACGAAATAACTTCAACGAACCGTTTCAAGTCGACGCCGCGAACAGAATTGTTTTAACCAACGCTGCGCGAGAAAACTGCGCCGGAGCAGAAATAGTCACTGCCGTTCAAAAAGTAAGAATAAGCGCAGGCGAAGTGGTGCTGTTTAAAAATGGCGTGGTGACAAGCCACCTTTTTGAAACAGAGTTCGAAAAAATGCCCGAACAACCCACGAAAGAACAAACTCAAATAACAGACGCGTGTCTGGCCCGGTGCAGAGACACGGCGTTCGCAATAAATGCCAACCTGCAAGTAGAAATCAGCCGCGAATGCATCGCCAACTGCGAGGGAGCGGGAATACCAATCTTGGCGTCAGCCGTACCCATGGAGTTATTGATCGCACAGGCCGCCGTAAGCCCCACCTTCTCCAACACGCTCCACACAGTCGTATCGGGAGGAAAAACGGTGATAGTGGCGCCGACCACGCTGGAACTGGCGAAAGGCAGTCTTGCAGTAATAAGTCCTGCTTCAACCTCATTTGAATTAAGCGGCGTGACGATCACAACAAGCCAAAGTACTGCGCCTACGCTTTCGACGGAAGCCACTCTCTACTCCGCCCAGGGCGGTGCTGAAAAAACCACGTTAACGCTCTCAACCTCACCAACAGACGCAGTCGTAACAATATCAGAGCTCGGAACTCCGACAGCCATAACCACCGCCGACCAGGTGGCAGTGGCTCCGTCAGGCAACGTCATACTAACTGACGTGGCTACTGGAGCCTCCGACTTACTGACCATGTCTCCGTCCACAATCACTGCCGCTACTACTGACGCGACGGGAATGACCACAGTCACCTCCATAACCGCAGACGCGACGGTTGACGCAAACGGCCAGCCCACTACAACCATAACCGTCGAAGGCACTAAGGAAGGAAGCCTTCTGGGAATAATTCCAACCAGTGTTCCCGTCACGTACACTATTGTGGAAAGCAATCCCGTAACAGTTCCAACGCCGGCTCCGACTTTAACAGCGTCGACTCCGGCTTACACTGCATCCATTGCAACGGCCACTCCCGAAGTGGTTGCCGCGACTCCAATGGCTATGGTCGCCACGCCGGTTCCAACACTAGAGGCACAAACCCCGCCCCTCACTGCAACACTGGTTACGCCCACGCCCGTTCCGTCCGTGGCTCCCCTCATCGCAACCAGCACTACTACAACCGAACCGCTATGGAGCGCACTGGTGTTGACTTAAATAAAAAAGAACGGGAACCGTTTCAAGAAGAAACGGTTACGTTCGCCGCCGCGCAGACGTCCGGCCGCGCGCGGCAGATTTTCTCCTCGATCTGTTCCACCGTGAGGCCGCCGAACACCTGCTTGCAGTCAACCACGAACGTCGGCGTAGCCGTCACGCCGTATTCGTCGCGCAAGCGCATTGCCTCGTCGTAGTTTTCTCGGCCCCACTTGCCGACGCAAAGGGCTTCGTCTCCGTCGTGGATTTCAATGCAGCGCTCCGTTAACTGCAGGAAGGCGCCGAAGTCTTCCTTGACTTGCGGCATCGACTCGTTCGCCGTCACCGGCGGCGTTCCGGCGTTCAACCGCAGGCAGTACGGACAGGTTTCGGAATAGAATTCATCCAGCCTTACGACGCCTTCGGCGGCGCAGTCATTCCCCAAGAGTTGCTTGGCGTCCGTCAAGACGCCGTAAGCGTCCATCGCGTAGCCTCCGGAAACGGGCTGCATTGCCTGCGCAAGCTGCTTCATGGCCTCGTTCTTCGACTCCTCGCCGGCAGGCATGAAAATCACTGGAAGGCTCTTGAAGCCGGCTGCTCGCAGTTCGTCCACCCTGTCTTCCACGTCTTCTTCCTCGACTAAAATGTTTTGGCCGCCGAGTTGCTGGCCGAGGTAGGAAACCGCTTGCGTGATGTCAGAACAGAACTCGCACGATGAGTCGAAGTAAACCACTAGGCGCGCCGGCTCGGGCGTAGGCGTTGCCGCCACGCTCCTTGTTTCGAGGACGGCGACGCGCTGCTGCATTGCCGCCAGCTGCTCGAGAACGGGGTTGGGCGCGGAAATCCTCTTGTTGATGGAATCGAATTGCACGAAAGAGTAGGCGAACAACAGAATCAACAGCACTGCCAACGCGCCGACTGCCGCGAGGAAAGTCGTCTTGTCCACTTTCTCCTTCAAGTGCCTCGCGTACTCGTGCTCGGCGTGGTGCTCGTGATGATGCTCTTCAGTCAACCCAACCAACCCCTCGAAAAGTGATTGCGTTACACAACGCCGCTCAGGCTTTTAAACGCTTGCCGGCTTTTTCGAACACTGCGCACAGGTTTTGAGCGCCCTCTCGGCCGTGTTTTTCGCCCTTTTTTTCGTAAAACAAGTCGACGACGTTAAAACCCGCTTTTTTCGCCAGCGCCTTAAGTTCGGGCGCGGAAAAAAAGTGGTAGAACCTCTGGACGACCGACCCGTCTTTCTTTCTCCAGCCAATCAACGCGTCTTTTTTCGAGAGCCCGGGCCTCTTGCTCCACACCGCAAGCAGCACGCGGCCGCCTGGCTTGAGCACGCGACGCGCTTCGTTCAAGGCCGCCAGCCTCTCGCCAGGCGTTTTCAAGTGGTGGAGCACGGCCAAGAGAAAAACCGCGTCTGCGGCCGAGTCGGGCACCGGCATTTGCTCGACATCTCCCCGCGAGACGATAACCCTTCCTTCCAGTCCCTTCGACGACACTGCTGCGAAAGCCGAGTCAACCATTTTCTTGGAGGCGTCGAACGCAAACACCTTTTGA
>JBFMEM010000072.1:0-4987 GCA_040753335.1 Microcaldota archaeon | reverse complement strand
CGTCCGAAAAAGACGTGACTCTATTCGTTTCAACGGGCTTGGCAATACAGGATTTGGCAACCGCCGCCGCGGTGTACGAAGCGGCTAAAGCCAAGGGGCTCGGCGTCAAAACCAGTTTCGTTTAGAAAAGCGAGTAGCCCTTCACTTTCTTTATTTCCTGGATCAGCGCGAGCTCGTCGTCGCCGAACGCCTGCTTGTACTTCTCGGTTATCGTCTTGACGTCATTTTTTCCCATGTCGGAGTAAAGAACTTGCTTGGCGAAAACCTGCCGCCCGAAAGTCGGGCCTTCGATGGAAATGGCGACCTGCTGTCCCTTCCGCGCTTCCTCCAGCGGTTTTTTCTCGTGCTGGATTCCCTGAATCTTTCCCACTACCACGCCTTCTTCGTTTATCAAGTCGATGTCCTTGCGGATGGTGCCGGTTAGTACTTCGACGCCGACGATGCATGGGTGGTTTATTCTGAAGCAAGCGTCCGGCAGAATCGTTATCTTCGCGGGCGGAACGAGTTTCAGGAAAGCCTCGCGTTTTTCCCGCGCCTTTTCCTCATCCACCCACCGCTTGTAGGCGTCGATGAGGTTGTAGATAACTTTTTCTTCAAAGATTTTGACGCCGTTTTGCTCCGCGAACTTGGCGACTTCGCTGTCGACGGTGACGTTGAAGGCGAAAACCACTCCTTTGCACGGGTCTTTTTCGCGCACGCCGCCTGCTTCCATGACGTCGTGCCTTGAAACTGGGCCGATTGCCGCGCGCCTTACCGCTATTTTTTCGGCGGCCAGCAGCTTCGTGATTGCCTCCAGGCTTCCCAGCGCGTCTGCTTTGAACACTGCGCCGACGACGTCGTTTTCGACCACTATCTTGCGCACTTCGCCGCGCAGCGCTTCCTTCAGTTTCTCGAGGTCTTCCTCGCCCCGCGCGGCGTACAATGAAGACCCCGCGAGGGCTTCGTCGGCGTGCTCGCACGCGATTTTCACTCCGCTTGCTGCGTGCACTTCCTTGACTGGCTTGAATTTTTCGCGCGGGTCGCGCATTTCGTCCAATGGCTTTGGCTTCAAAAGCGCCTTGACGCGGGAAACGGCGACGTCCGCCTGCGTTGCGAAGACAATGGTGTCGCCTTCTGCGAGCGAGCCGTCATACAGGATGACGTCCAGCGTTTTGCCCAGCCCGGGTTCTTCGCGGACTTCGAGGATGCTTCCTTTTGCCGCCTGTCTTTCATGCAGTTCCAGCCGTTTTTCCAAGAACTTTTGCGCCAGTCCCGCCACGTACATCAGGAGTTCCGGTAGTCCTTCGCCGGTCTTGGCGCTGACGGGAACGATTAGCACCTGCTTGGCGAAGTCGGTTACGCGGTCGAACCGCTCGGCCGAAAAGCCATGGTTGTAAAGCGAACCGATTAGTTCGTACAGTTTTTTGTCTAGGAACTGTTGTACGTCATTCCTTTGTTTCACTACGGTGTCAGTGAAACAGGTGTTTTTGTTCGGAATCCAGCCGCTTATGGCGTCGATTTTCGTCGCGGCGACGAGGAAGGGAACTTTGTACTCGCGCAGGATTTCCATTGCTTCGATAGTCTGGTCCTGCACTCCCTGGTTTACGTCGATGACCAGAATCGCGATGTCGGCGATGCTGCCGCCGCGCTTGCGCAGGTTGGCGAACGCCTCGTGACCCGGAGTGTCGATGAACAGCAGGCCGGGAAGGGTGAGGCCGATCTTCATCTTAGACAAGAGGGCGGCGCACCGTTCTTTCACAACCGAGACCGGGACTTCCGACGCGCCCACATGCTGTGTGATGGCGCCTGCTTCCCGGGATTGGACGCTAGACTTGCGAATTGCGTCAAGCAAACTGGTCTTGCCATGGTCGACATTTTCGGTTAAGCCATCCAAACGATTGCTTAATGTCCGAGGACCGTGACAATCGGCTGACGCAGTTTAGTTTCGTTCATTTTCTTCAACTCATCGTAGAACGCTTTTGCTGCCTTACCTTTTTTGGAGAGAGAGTATAATTTTCTTTGCCCGCGCAGTTTTGCTTTTAGAAAACCTTTTTTTCGCAGCGCAGAGAATTGTGCTCTCGTAGTTATTACCGACTTATGTAAATATTTAGCTGCTGCCGGCGTAGTATTCGCACCACGATCTGCAGCCTCAAGATAGTTGTAGAGCGTCGATTTTATAGCACTAATAAACAGCTTCACTAATTTCGCGCGCCGCTTGCTATGCGCCTCTGTTCAAAGTCCGCGTTTGAAAACGGGAAAGTGTTCAGGTGATTTTTCTTTTTCGTTGCGCGCGGGCCTTCGCAGAAAAACGCGCCGACCAATTCGACAAGGCTGCAACTGCCTTTCCTCAAAGGCATGTTTCTGGGCAAAGTCCATGGCCTGCTGGCGTTTGCATGGAGCCATAAAATGAGAGAGTCATTGGTTCGAATCACATGAAACTTTTTGCCTTTTGTTGACGTTTTGAAGAGAGATTGCGGAATCAGTGAAGTATCGCGTTTTGCGCGCGTGCTCTTCCTCTTCTTCTCTCTGGCAAGTATTTTGAATCGATTCTGTTTCCGAGGCAACTGGCGCCCTAGTTTTCGATAAAATGCATCGAGGAAGGCAAGACCAAGGCGGAAGTAATCGGCGATCTATTGAAAAAATACGTCGAGAGAAAGTAGTTGCTTAGATTATTGCCGCCCCGTGCTTCCGAAGCCGCCGCTGCCCCGCGCGGTTTCACTCAGTTCTTTTTCGTGCGTGAACTCCGCTTGCGCAAAACGGGTTACTACGGCTTGCGCGATTCTGTCGCCGCGTTTTATCACGAACGGCTTTTTTCCCAGGTTCATGAGAATGACTTTGAGTTCGCCGCGGAAGTCGGCGTCAAGCGTTCCTGGCGAGTTTGGGAGGGTTATTCCGTGGTTTAGCGCCAGTCCGCTGCGCGGCCTCACCTGCAGCTCGTAGCCGTGCGGCAGTTCGAAGTGCAAGCCCGTCGGCACCAACGCCGTTTCGCCCGGCATTACCGTAAGCTCTCCGTCTATCGCGGCGCGGACGTCTGCCCCGGCAGAGCCTTCGCTCATGTAATTGGGGAGAGGAAGTCCCTCGGCATGCTTTGCCAACCGTACTCTGACAACGGGTTTGTCCATTTTCATCCGAACATTACTTTCTCGTCGCACCGCGGGTACTGCATCAACTCGCTTTTCTTGAACCACAAGGCGATTTCGTTCTCTGCTTCGTTTTTGTCTCCGGAGGCGTGGACGAGGTTGCGGACACAGCGGTTGGAGGTCGCCGCTTGGTAGGTTGAGTCGACTGAGAGGTCGCCGCGGATGGTTCCCGGCGCCGCAAGCGCAGGGTAAGTGTTTCCAACTATTTTTCGCACCTGCTCTATGGCGTGCGGCCCCGTCCAGACGGTTAGTACCACCGGCCCGGAAGAGATGTACTCGCACAAGTAGCGCAGTATCATGCGGCCTATTTCCAGGTTGTCATTGGACTTGAAGTTTTTCACGACGTCCAGGCCGTGTTCTTTGTAAAAGCTCAAGGTCTTGTCGCCCATCAGCCGCAGCCACTTTTCGTCAGAGGCGGGATAGTGCTTCTCCACCATCTCCGGCGTCGGCTTGACTGTCTTGACCGCAAGCAGCTTGAGGCCGCAGCGCTCGAGCCTGGAAATGCATTCGCCTACGAGCCCGCGCTGTACGCCGTCTGGCTTTATCATCACGAACGTTCTCTCCATACCAAGAAACACCTCGCTTTAGAAGCAGTCGAAGTATTTTCTCAGCTTGGAGGAATAAAAAGGTTTAGCGGTACGGCCGGCAGTAGCCGTAGCGGGGGCGGCGGAAGCGGGCCATGAACTCGTCCCAGCGCTGGCCAAGGGTTTTCCTCGGCTTTTGGACGACGAGGGGCTCGCCGACCTTGCTTTGCACTGCCTGCCGCTGCTTTCTCTGCTTGTGCCACGTGTTAAGGATTGCCGCGATTATGACGAGGAGGACCAATAGCCCCAGCGCGGGCGCCGCGGCGACGAACAAGCCAGTGAGGCTCGACGCAAGCGGTTCCCTGGCGCGGACGGCTATTGGAATAGAGAACTTGCCGCGCGTGCTTTCCACGTTTAGCATTGCCTCGTAGTAGTCCCTGTCCTGGGGAACGCGGACTATTGCGCTGAATTTCTGGGTCGCGCTCGTCGCGATGTGGAAGGCAGCTGGGTCGAACGACGCCTGCGTGTTGTTAGGCAAGCCGGTTATCGATGGCACTGCGCGGGTCAGGTCGCCGCGGTTGAATGCGGTGAACTCGAGGCGGGCTATGCGGAAGCCGTCCTTGTCCTCGACAATGCTTTGGTTGACGTAAGCGACTTCAAGCAAGTCAATGAGCTTTCTTTTCACGAAAATCAAGTCAACTATGTTTATCAAGTCGCGGTAGTTCTTGGCGTCGTAGTACCTGCCGTCAGTTGCGTCGGCGAGGCACTGGAGCTGTTCCCTCCCGCGCGGGTCGATGTCGAACCCGATTGCGAACACGCGGGCGTGCTTGCGGTTAAGCTCTGCCGCGACTGCGCAGGGGTCGCGTCCGCAGCTTTCCAAGCCGTCGCTCACGAGGACTACGAGCTTGCTTTCATTCGATTCCTGGAAGTCTGCCGCGGCGCGCGAGAGGGCGTATGCCATTGGCGTCTGGCCCTTTGGTTCTATTGCGTTGATTTCCCTTTTGACCGCCGCGCCGTCGACGTAATTGATTGGGTAGAGCAGGATGGTGTCGTTGCAGGCCTGGGGGCTGGTTTCGTCGTGCTGGCTGCCGTAGACGCGGAAGCCGGTTTTCATGCTCGAAATTCTTTCAACGAAGGCGGCCACGAACTGCTTTGCGGTGTCTATCTTGCGCACTCCGGAGACCGTTCCGTTCATCGACCCGGAGGCGTCGATTATCACTTCCGCGACGGAAGCGGGTTGCTCGAAGTCCTCGCTTTCATTCAATTCAGGCGGCTTCGGGGGGCGAGGGGTTCCGGAGAAGAGCACGTTTATGATTGTCGGCGCATGGTAGCGCAGGCCGTAGC
>JBFMEM010000071.1:0-5088 GCA_040753335.1 Microcaldota archaeon | reverse complement strand
AGCGGGAATAGGAACTTACCAGTTGTTTCAGGAAACGTATCACAAGCCAACTTACGCAAAACTGCACCGCGGGCCCAAGGCCGATTACGAGCGGCAGATTACGGCGCCGGACCGCGCTTTCGAAGCTGGGATAGACGACGTGGGAATAGGCGCGTTGTTCGGCTTGTACGACTGGCGTTTCGACATCCTGGGTTTGATTGCGCACGCGCAGTACTTGGAGGAAAAGCACGGCGTGGGACCGCACACGATTTCCGTGCCGCGGTTCAAGCCGGCGCAAACCGTTTGCTTCAAGCCCGTTCCCGTGCTGGACGAAGATTTCTTGAAGGCCATTGCAGTCCTGCGGCTTTCCGTGCCTTACACGGGAATGATTTTGTCGACGCGAGAGGCGCCTGCGTTGCGGCACAAGGCGTTCGAAATCGGGATTTCGCAGGCAAGCGCTGCTTCGGTAACGGAACCCGGGGGCTATGGCGGTAAAGAGCGCAGCGCGGCGCAGTTCGAGGTGGCGGACCACCGTTCGCTTGACGAAGTCGTGGCCGCGCTCTGCAGGCAGGGTTTTCTTCCAAGCTTTTGCACCGCCTGCTACCGAAGCGGCAGGACGGGCTGCGACTTCATGGAACTCGCGAAGACCGGCGCCATTCAAGACTTGTGCACGCCTAATGCCGCGCTGACCTTCAAAGAATACCTCTTGGACCACGCGTCGCCCGAAACCTGCGAAGAGGGAGAAAAGCGCCTGGAAAAAGAAGTGAGTAAAATAGGAGACGCGGCTACCGGGAAAGAGTTGTCGAAGCGCTTGAAGCGCTTGGAAGCCGGCGAACGCGACTTGTACTTCTAGGCGAAGGACCACGCGACGCACGCGAGTCCGACGAGCCAGCAGTAGTACGCGAACCACTGGAGCCTGCTTTCCTTCACTAGTTTGAGCAACAGCTTTATTGAAGCAAAGCCTACTGCCGCGGCGACCGCGATGCCTAAGACGGTGGCCGCGGGTTCGAGTTCAAGCAGCGACGCCTTCCGCATTTCAAACAACGAAGCGCCGAGCGTAATCGGAACCGAGAGGAGGAAGGAAAAGCGCGCGGCCTTGAGCTTGTCGACTCCTGCCAGCATTCCCGCCGCAATCGTCGCGCCGCTGCGCGAGATTCCCGGCGCGATGGCCACGGCCTGAGCGACGCCGATCAACGCGGCCTGTTTTTTGCCTACTTCCTTGTTTCCGCTTGTTTTCGACGCGGCGTACAACAAAATCGCGGTGAACACAAGCGCGGTTCCGACTGCGGCGAGGTTGGAGAAGAGGCTTTCGAAGAAGTCGTTGAACAAAACGCCGACTACGGCGGCGGGAATAGTTGCCAAAACGATTAGCGCAATGGTTTTGCCGGCGTGGCAGTTGAAGTCGAGGCGCAGCAGCGCGCGAAACATTTCAAGAAATTCTTTCCAAAAGACGGCGAGCACTGCAATCAAAGTGCCCGCGTGGAGGGCGACGTCGAACGCCGGCGAAGCGGCTATTCCTAAGAGTTCTCGTGTTATGACCAAGTGGCCAGAGCTGGACACCGGCAGCCACTCGGTTATTCCCTGCACTAGCCCCAGCACGAGGGCGGGAAAGAGCTCCACGCGCTCACTCTGGCATTATGGGCGGCCTTTCGTCAGTTGCAAGCAGGTAGTACGCCCCCATTTTGGCGTAGTACTGCCAGTATTTTTTCACCAAGTCCATTCCAACGCGCTTTCCGAGAATCAATACGGTGAGGATGTTGACGAGCCAAAGGATTACCGCGATTATGCCAAGCACTGCCTGGACTATCACCAAAGGAATCCAGTAAACCAAGCGCACGAGCAGCTCGACTCTCGACGCGTTTTCCTGAACGCTTATGTCGGCTTGAACCGTCTTCACTAAACCAGCTCCGCCGCCTCCGCGGCCAGCGTAGTAGGCCGCCGTGCTTAAAAAAATCGCTGCAGGCAAACAAATAAATGGCGGACGGCGCAGTATGACTGCATGCCCGCATTCAAAGCCGTGCGAGAGAGAATCGCGGTACGCGAGCGCGCGCTAACCAGCCTCCTGCAGGCGGGCCTGTCCCGGGAACAGGAAGAAACGGCGATAGGCAAGCTAGGCCGTTTGATGAGCCGGAGGGAACTGGTTGACGCCATCGAAGCCCACGCCGAAAAAACGGCGCGCCACGACTTTTTTTCCAAGCTCCAGAACAACGTCGTCGTGAAAAAAGCGCTCTTGTCGGAAGGCAAGGTCGTCTCGCCGGCGGTCACTGCCGGCGCGCTGGCAAGCCGCGACGCCATGTTGTCGCGCGGCAGCCTCGAGCGCGCAATTCGAAGACTGAAACCCGCGCCGCAAGCGGAACGCATTGCCGACTTGATTGAAAAAGGCCGAACATTCCAGCGCCTGAAACTGAACGCCGCAATAGACAAGATGGCCGCGTGGAAGAGGGAAGTCGACGCACTGCGGCGCAAGCCCATTCGCCGCGCGGCGGCCTAACGCGAAAACCAGCGGATTATCTCGAGCGCAGGCGCGACCTTCTCTTTCCCCGACTTAATCATTCCCACGAGTTCCGCGACCGAAACCCATTTTCCTCCAGCGAGTTCTCCCCTGCGGGTCTTCGGCTGGCGTTCGGTCACGAGCTTGAACACGCGCACGCGCTCGTTTTCCACCAGTTGCTTGTAGCGCAGGCGCCACCGCAAATCCATCCACTTCACGAGCCTTCCGGACAAGCCGAGTTCCTCGCGGAGCTCTCTCTTCGCCGCTTGTTCGAAGGACTCGTGTGGCGAAACGTGGCCGGCGCACGCCGAGTCCCAGTGCAAGGGAAACCGGTCAGTAAGCGCGCCCCTCTTCTGCAGGAACACGCGGCCGCGGCCGTCCTCGACCCAAACATGCACCGACTTGTGGAGAAGCCCGCGCTCGTGGCACTCTCGCCTCGGCGCCAAGCCGAGGACGCGTTTTTTTTCGTCAACTACTTCAAGAAACTCGGGCATCGGAAAAACGTATGCACAATGCTTTAAATAAAGCGACGGCGACAATCTGGTTTGATGGCAAACCGGGCTGTTTTCTTCAGCGTCGACGCCTTGACTCACGTCGTCCGCAAGAGGGGAGAGGCCGTGCGGGTCGCGCGGCCGCATGCAATCGAGTCGCTGCGGGCGCTCTACGAAGCCGGAGTGCACTTGTTTATTGTGCGTACGGCGCAAAAGGCCGAGGGCGAGTCGGTCGAGGCAGCAGTGCGCAAGGCCAAAGGCGAACTAATCGCAGCCGGCATTCCCCTTGCTTTCTTCAGGGGAGTGCGGGCAGTCCCCAACCCGGCCAAGTCGTTTGCCGACGCCCAGCGCGAAGACGAGGCCCAGTCGCTTTCCGAGTACTCCAACTACAGCCTCGGGTGGTCGGGCTCTGCCCAAGCAATGCTGTTGACCGCGTTGCTGAAAGAGCACAAAATCCACCACGCCGTGTCCGTGGCCGGGGAAGACGAGCTAGACCACCGCCTAGCGGCAACGAACTACTTCAAGTCCTACGAAGCGCCGGCGCTGAAAGGCGAGCTCGCGTACTTGCGGGTCGAGTCGCCGTACGAAGGCAGGCCCCAGTCGTTCAAGCCCCACTTCGAGCGGATAAGACAGCTTCTGCACTTCGAGTAGCCGCTTTCTTCAACGCGTGTATTTCGCCACTATTTCCCTGGCTTTTTCTGGAGCGAGGCCGAAGACTTTCGTCAGCGTCGCCTCGGCCCAGCTGTTCATCCTGGGCGTTGCCGGGCCAGTCACCTCTTTGGCGAAGCAGTCGGGGCAGGTGCTGTAAGTGTTAGCGAAGTTGGGGGCGACGTGCGGCTCGTGCGCGTGCGTTGCCCGGTCGAAGAGTTTTTCGCAGCCGCCGCACTTGTAGTACTTCCTGCGCAGCCTCGCCGCTTCCGCCGATTCAGAACGAACGTCCTCCAACGAGAATCACTGTCCTTCAACTAACTTCGTGACCGCCAGCTCCATCTCCTGCTCCGAAGCGCCGACTTCGAACGAAATGGTCGACAGCACGTCCGCGCCCTTGGAAGTACAGGCTTGCGCGAGTTCGGCGAGCGCCTGCGAACTGTCTCCGTTGCCGACCACGAAGACAATCGCCTTTTTCGCCTTCAAGTCAAGCTGGTCCAAGAATGCCTGCGTGTTCGGCGAGAGCACGCCGTCCTTCGCATTGGAGCCGATTATCGCGAGGGGGGCTTCGACGAGCGAAATGCTGGCCTTGTTGTCGACCTTGACTTCGACGGGGCCCCGGCCCAGCAACCCCGTTTTCTTGGGCGTGACGGGAAACACCAATGCATTTATCTTCTTGGTGAACGCCCACGCGACCTTGGGCTCGAAACCCAGTTCGCTTAAATAGACTATCGCGGCCGCCTTTTCCAAGAAAACATCACCTGACAAACAAGAGCGCCGCAATAAATAAAGCCTTGCCGCCGGCGATGGTTTCGCGCCATTCTGCAACGGTTTAGGCAGTGCTTCCGTGGCAACGTTTTTATTCCGACTAGGCGAAAGCATTCCGTCTTAGAAGGTGAACGGAAATGAAGAAAGGACAGGGCGCTTTCGAATACATTCTTTTGCTGGCGGGAATACTGTTGATAGTGGTTATCGTCATAGTCGTCCTGAAAGGAGGAATAATCGGAAACGAGCAAACAAACATACAACAATCTTCCGAACTCGCGTGGACGAACGCCAACACCTTTTGTCTCTCGTGGTGTGGAGAAGGCGCGTGGGACTACATCAATTCCAGCGCGGGCTACAACGCCAGCTGCACCACCAACATGGCCTGCTTGTACGACCCGGACAGCGCAACCAGATGCAACGAAACAAGCGCACAACAATACGCCGGACAGATCGCCATGCCGCGAAACGCGCGCGCGTGCAGCTTCTTCGTGGGCACGGCGTAGTCCCAGTAAACCGGCGAGGCAACCCGCCGAAGGGGAACGGCATTCCGTCCGCCCAGTGTTTTTTATTACTGTACCACAGAAGATAGCTCATGCCGTTCAGCCAGCGTTTCAAGTACCACGCGTTCGACCTGCCTTCCTACTTCCTGGCGTTGAAGAAGGTCGCGCGCCACCCCTTCCTGTCCAAGGACGCGAAAATCCGGGTTCCGTT
>JBFMEM010000070.1:0-5159 GCA_040753335.1 Microcaldota archaeon | reverse complement strand
CCGGCCGCCTGCCGTTCGACTCCAAGACGGGCTCGCTGGAAGTGCTGCTTGCAGAGGCCGTGCAGCGCAAGAGAATAGCCGTGGAAGTAAGCGTGATTCACGACGCCGGCGGCGTGGTTGAAGTAACCGACCCGGCAGTGATTGCCGACGGCGATGGAGTTGAAGCGGATTCAACCGCTTTTCTTGACACGCGGCCGCTGGGAGGCGGCGACGGCGACGTAGTAACCATTCCAGCTGCGTTGGAAGAGCCGTCGGAGGGAAACGCGTCGCAAGCGCAGCCGGTGAGCGTTTCGGGTTCGCTGCGCTTCGTGGTGCTGCCCGACGTGCACGTCGAGTGCGCATTCGGCCTTGGACCGGTCGGCCGCAAGGCGGTGGAGGCGATACTGCGCATTCGGCCGCGGCTAGTGATTCAAACGGGCGACTTTATTTCCGCGACAGTCAGCTCCGACGCCGAGTGCGTTGAAAAAATGCAGGCCGCGGCGCTTTCGCGGGTGGTGCGGCCTATTGTCGACGCCGGAATTGATTTCTTTCATATTGCGGGCAACCACGACGTCGTCGGCGCGGCCAAGCAGCTCTACGCTGGTTTTGCCGCAAGCCTTCCGGGTCCGGCGGTCAACGGCCCGCGCGGCCGCGCGAGCTACTATTCTTTTGACGTAGGCGACTCCCACTTCGTCGCTCTTTACGCGCCGGGGACGAACCGGCTTTCGGCCGAGCAGATGGAGTGGCTGCGGGAGGACTTGGAGCAGGCGCGGCAGAACGGCGCCAAGCGGTTCTTCACGTTCGCCCATTCCCCGCTTGTCGCTCCGGCGGTTGTGAGGGGAAGCACAAGCAAGCCTGAAAGGAATTACCTCGCTTCTTCGAGCGAGTTGATGGACTTGCTGCGCGAGTACGGCGTGACTCACTTTGCTGGCCACATTCACGTCTTCGCCGACCGCGAGTCGAGTGGAGTGAGGGACGCGATTGCCGGAATGGTGGGGGGCGGCAAGGGCCGGCTTGCGTCGCTTGGCGCCTACCAGCCCTTTACGTTCAGCGTCGTTGACGTGTCGGGGACGGACGTGCGCGTGACGAGGGTGGAGTGGCCTGACTTTGCTTTCGAGCCAGGCGTCGCGCAAGCAGCGGTTGGCGACGGGCCTTCGCCGCAATTCGATTTCTCGGAAGCCGAGTGTCCCGTGGAGGGTTCCATCGTAGCGGGCTTCAGCCCGCCCCAGCGCTTGGGAAGCGGCTTTGCCGTGCCTTCTGGGACAACTGTGCTGGTGCCTTTTGACGCAACGGTCGCGTTCGCCGGCGAGGCAGGCGGCTGCGGAAAAGCAGTCGAGTTGTTCCACGGCCTTGACGCAGAAGGCCGCGGGGTTTACACCGGCTACTGTTATTTGTCCGAGGTTTCGGTGCGGAATGGAGCGCGGGTTTCGAAGGGCCAGGCAATTGGAAAAAGCGGGAGCGGCGAGGGAAGCGCCCAGCTTTACTTGAAACTGCATTTCTTCAGCGAGGGAAGCGGAGTTGCCTCGGCTGCCGATGCGTTTGACTTGAGCAGGAACCAGTTCGTCGACCCAATGCAGTACTTCGGAAAGTGCAGGGCGGGCTGAAGGGCTACTGCGGGATTACTTTGACTGCCGAGGCCTTGATGGTCACCGGAATTGGTACGGCGACTTCGACGAGTTCTACCGTGACGTCTTCTTTTTCGATGCGCACTACTTTCGCGCGCTCGCCTTTGAAGGGGCCGCTTATGACTTCGACCAAGTCGCCTTTGTTGAGGACTATTTCCTGTGGCTTGCTTTCCAAGAGCTCCTTGATTTCGCTTACGGCCATTGTCTTGTGAAGCGTTCCCTTGACGTGGGGCACGTTGGCAATGACTTGCTTTGCGGCGATGTCGTCGTCGCTTTCGGCCATCAAGTAGCCGCGCAGGCGGGGCGAGACGATGATTGCCTTGATTGGCGCGCCTGACTTCAGTATTTTTTTATAGAGCAGGTCTGCGACGATGCTTTCCTGCCCGGCGGTCACTCGGTAAGTGTAAAGCATTTGTTGGCACCTTAGCTTCCGCGTATGAAGTACGCGGCCATTGAGATTGCGAAGCCGATCACGCCTATGACCACCATTCCCAAGGCGGTGCTGAAGGCGATGTGCTGGAATTCCTGTTGCTTGGGCTTGTGCGTCACGTTGAGTACGCGCTCGCTTTGCTTGACGAAGTCAAGCACTGGCTGGAAAAAACTCGGTTTTGGTTCCTCCATTTTAATCACTTTAAATGAATTCGACGCCCTCGAGGCTTTCCTCTGGCTCTTTCTGCGCCTGCGGGCCTTCCTTTATTCCGGCGAGCACGCACAGCACGCGCACCGCCCTCTTTTCCATGGAGTTGTCTATTGTCGCGCCCCAGATTATGTGCGCATCCTTGTGGATTTTGGCGGCGACTGCGCTGACTGCGGACTCGGCTTCGCCGAGCGTCAGGTCTTCCGCGCCGCTGACGTTTATCAGCGCGCGGTCGGCGTTCGTGTAGTCGACGTCAAGCAGCGGCGACGCCAGCGCGCGCTCGGCTGCTTGGATGACGCGGTCTTTTCCTTCGGTTCCGCTGACTTCCCCGAGTCCGATTACCGCCATTCCGCCGCGTTCGAGGATCGTGCGCATGTCCGCGAAGTCGAGGTTCACCAGCCCTGGCTTGGTAATGAGTTCCGCGATTCCTTTGACTGCGTTGGCGAGCACGCTGTCCGCCACCTTGAACGCCGCGTTCAGCGGCAGGTCTGGCACGAAGTAAAGCAGCTTGTCGTTGGGAATGGCGATGGTGGTGTCGGCGTGCTTGCGCAGTTTTTCCAAGCCGCCTGCCGCGTTGGCCGCGCGTTTTTTTCCTTCGGAAGTGAATGGCATGGTGACTATTGCGATGACTACCGCGCCGCATTCCTTGGCGGCCTTGGCGATTATGTGCGCGCTTCCAGTGCCGGTTCCGCCGCCCATTCCGGCTGTGACGAAAACCAGGTCGGCTCCTTCGACGACTTGCTTGATTTCCTGCTCCGACTCTTCAGCGGCCGCTTCGCCTACTTCGGGGTTGCTGCCCGCACCGAGTCCCTTCGTTTTTTTCTTGCCTAGGAGGAGCTTCTTGTGCGCCTTGACGCGCAGGAGGTGCTGGGCGTCGGTGTTCATTGCAACGAGGGACGCGCCCATTATGCCTATTTCCTGCATTCTGTTGATTGTGTTGCTGCCGCTTCCGCCGGTTCCCGCCACGACGATGCGGGGCGCGCTTTGCTTGAGGAACTCCATGAGCATCTGGTCTTCCTGGCTCAAGCCGGCTCCTGGCGCTTGGATTATCGCGCTCTTGCTTCCAAACATTTTTTCAAAATCAGCGTCTATCACGAAAACCACTTTCCGCTCCCTAGGGCGCAAAATCGTCCGATGGGGGTTTAACGCTAAACTAACCGCCGCGAAGATTAATAATCGTTTTGGCTCAGCGCCTGCGCGCCGAGCGCTTGAAGCTCTTCGCAACCGCCTGCCGCTCGCGCTCGAGTTCGGCGTCTTTCTTTATTATTTTCGCGAGTTCTTCGAGGGACTCGCGGGCGGCGAGGTGGAGGTTCCAGTTTTGCCTGTGCTCGTCGATGTTGGGAGGCTGGCGCGACGAGAAAATGCGCCCGTTTATGGTCACCCGGCTTTTGACTTCGAAGCGTTTTTTCTTTCCTTCTATGTTTGATTTGACGTGCAGAACGAGGGAGTCTTCTGGCGAGAGTTCGGCGCTTTTACTTATTTTTTCGAGGAAGGCGTTGCACTCGTCGAACAGCGACTGCTTCAGCACCTTTTCGTCTTCTTTCAAGCCGATTATCTGGATTGGCGCCGGCTTTTGGACTAGGCAGGCGGTCATGACGTCTTTTGCCGCAAGCATTCCGACCGGCTTGCCTTCCCTCGCAACGACCAGCCCCATTATCCTGCGGTCAATCATTTGCTTGACTGCGTTGGCGAGCGACTCGCCTTCGGTGACCGTTGCGACGTCGGTAGTCATTATGCTGCGCACCGGCTCGCCTCCCACGCGCTCCAGCAAGGTCGGCTGGAATGTGCTCTGGCGCGCGGTCTTGGCCAGGTGCGCGCTTACCTTCACTGCCAAGTCGTAGGTGGAAACCACGCCGCTCATTCTTCCCAGGTCGTCGAGGACTACTACGCGGAAAACTCCGGTGTCCTTGAGCAGCTTGCGCGCTTGGCCTATCGTGGTTGTTTCGTTTACGTTCACTACGCGGCGGGCCATGAAGTCCGACACTTTCTTTCCTTTTATGACGTCCGACGCGGCGATTGCCTTGAGAGCGCCCCAGCGCGTGACAACCCCTATTACGCGGTTGTTCTTGAGGACGGGCAGGACTTTCGCGTCGCTGTTCAAAAAGTGCGCGATTACTTCCTCGTGCGAGGTATCGGGGGCTACCGTCTGCGGGTGCGCCGCCAGCTTTCCCACCTTGACGGACGGCTCGCCGGTGAAATCCCTGAGCACGCGGTCGTCGACCATTCCCGCGTAAGCGCCGTTGTTTTCCACTACTGCAAAGTGAAGAATGTTCGGTTCCTTGGCGGCGAGCGCAATTGCTTTCGCGACTTCAGTTCCGGCTTCGACTACCGTAGTTTCCTCCATTAAGTCAGATGCGGCCATTGGCAACCAGTCCTCCCAAGTCAGTTAGCCCAATGAATTTAATAAAGTCTTTTTCCTTGCTTTTGCATGGCGGTTCAGGCGAGGACGAAAAAGATTTACGACGACATCAAAGCCCTCAGAATACAGGGCGCTGATGAAGTAGCCGCCGCGGCGCTGGAGGCGCTGAAAGTAGAGGGCCTCGCCTCTAAAGCGAAGAACCGCGAAGACTTTTTCTCCGACTTGCGGGCAAGCGCGCTCTACCTCAAGACGGTGAGGCCGACCGAGCCCGAGCTGAGGAACGCTCTGCGCCTCGTCTTTACCGCCGTGCACAAGAACCCAGTCGACGGCGTTCCCGAACTCAAGGAGGCGCTGGAAAAACAAGTAGCGAGGTACGCGGAGAGCCTCAAGAAAGTGCGGGGCAGGATAGCCGAGTACGGCAGCCGCCTCGTGCCGGACGAGGGAATTGTGTTGGTCCACTGCCACAGCGGCTCGGTTGTCGCGGTGCTGAAGCGGGCTTTCGATGACGGAAAAAAAGTCAAGGTATTCTCTTGCGAGACCAGGCCGTTGGACCAGGGGA
>JBFMEM010000069.1:0-5246 GCA_040753335.1 Microcaldota archaeon | reverse complement strand
TCGTTATTTTTAATACGAGGGGGCTACGCGAACTTCCTGAGCTTGGTCAATAGTTTTTTGTGGATTTTTACCGTCTCGTGCACGTGCTGCTTTAGGTTTTTGTGGCCGCCGATCATTTGCTTGTGAATCCTTACCTCGTCTGCCGCGTGCTCTCGCCAAATGTGCGCGAACTCGTGGAACTTTTTCGCCAGCTCGCGTTCCTTCATCTTCGCCTTTTTCAAGAGCCTCATGAGAATCCCCGTGTTGCTCAGTGAAACCTTGAATAAAAAGGCTTTGCTGGCAAAAATCTGGGCGCGGTCAGGCCGGCTCCTAAAACAGAGCATTTATCGGCCACTTACAAGGCTCTTACAAGCCTCGCAAAGAGTTGTTCTGATCTCTTGGTTGCCTCCTAAAAACAGGCGCTTTGCCGACAACCCGCGCAAGCGGCTCTTACAAGGCTTTTGTGGAACAGTGGTGTTTTTAAATGCCTTTTACTTTCTTGTGCTGCTTTTTGGTGGGGGTTGTGGCAGACATTTTTGAGGCAAAGGACAAGCTGCTCAAGGAGCTCGGGTGGGCAGAGAACCCGTTTGTAAAGGACTTGAGAACCTTCGACAAGGAGGCGTTCCTCAAGTACTACTGCCCGTTCGAGTCTGCTTCTATAGTCCAGAAGCTTGCATTTGATACAAAGGCTTGCCTGCTCCTCGGCCCGAAGGGCGTGGGGAAAACATCGGCGTTGTATCACGTGTACTATTCCTTGCCTCAAAACGAGTTTCTTCCGATAATGCTGAAAGAACCGCCTGCGAGCGTAGACGCGCTCGCCAGGGAAACCGGGTTCGTGCGCGAAGACGGGCTGTTCGCCGGACTGCTTTCTGCGCTGCGCGGCCGGCGCGAGGTCTCGCGCCGCGAGCTCGTAGAAAAAATGAAGTCGGACAGCAGGAAAGTGGTTTTGTTCATGGACGAAGCCCATCTTGAGCCCGCGAAAGAAATGTACATGGAGTTCAAGTACTTGCTCGACGAAGTGCCGAACCTGCGCGTCGTCTTTTCCGCCCTCGGCCAAGAGAATTTCCCGGATTCGCTGCAGCAGCTCATTGGCTCGAAAAACGTTTTCTCGCGCAAGTCCTTTTCGCAAGAGGAAATGAAGAGGATAGTCGAACACCGCATTGCCGCAGTCGGCGGAAGCGGCGTGGCGCCCTTTGACGAGGCCTTTCTGCAACAGGCTTTTTCCGAGCAGAACCTGCTTACTCCGAGGTACGTCTTCGACGAGTTGAACGCCCGCCTGGCGCAGCTCGCGGCCGGCGAAGCAGCTGTCCAGCCCTACGCCGACGACCCCATAGTAATGGCTGCGGTTGCGCGCTCGAAACAGGAGCAGTTCACGACGGCGCACGCCGAGTGGTGGGTAATGCTTTCCCCTTCGCAGCAGGCGGTGATGAAGCAACTGTTCAGCCGACAGGAGGGAATGACCCTAAACGAGCTGATGACCACCCTCGGCCTTTCGCAGAACACGTGCTTTAATGCCTTGTACCAGCTCAGGGGAGACGACGACGCCGAGTTGAAACGCAAGCCGGAAGTGCCGTTTCCGCTCGTTGAAGTAAAGCAGAAGCAGGTTGGGGGACGCAAGAAAAACATTTACTTCGCGAACCAGAAGGTGAGAAATCTTTTTACGCTTCATTAAAAACGCGGCGGTGGGACGCTGCGCAGCAAAAAGTTTAGGGTGGGTTGGTGGCGAGAGCATTTTGTTTACTGGACATAGACCGTTTTCTCAGGGACGCCGGCGCGGACAGGGTAGGCGAGGACGCCAGCAGGAAGCTGTGCCAAATGCTCGAGGACTCGGCGGAAGAAATAGTCGCGAAGGCGAAGGTACTGGCGCGCCACGCCGGCCGCAACGAAGTCACGAGCGAGGACATACGCCTGGCCGCGTCAATGCTGTACGCCCTTTGAAAACCCTTGTTTTTCCAAAGCGGTTTTAAGGCGCTTCAGGAACTCGCTTTCCCTGTTTTTCTGAATGGTTGCGCCGGCGGCCACCTTGTGGCCTCCGCCGAAGCCTATTCCTCCTACTGCTTCCCGCAGAGCCGCGTCCAAGTCAAGGCCTTTTGCAACAAGCCCTAGCGTGCCCCTTGTCGAAACCTTGGTGTCGCCCTTGTCGTCCAACGCGAATGCAACCGCCGGCTTGCTCCGCTCAACCAAGCCGGAGCCGAGAAAGCTGCCGGCAACGACGCCGATTACCGTGTCGCTTACCTCTCCCCTGCAGTCCAAGAAATAAAACGCGCCGAGGTCGACGTGGTTTTTCCTGGCGAAGAACAAGCCGTTGCGCAGCGCAACGCGGTGTTCGTTCAACAACGCCCTGCCTTCCTCGAGCGCCCCTGGTTTTTTCATGCACACGCGCCGCCCGACGTCGGCGTGGCCGTGCCTGCCGCAGGCGTTGAGCAGCGTGCTGTACTCGAGGGCGTCGAACACCTCGGAGTGCTGGTCCTCGCTGGGAAAGACGTAGACGTCGCCGACAAGCGATTCCACTACTTCCGGCGCCAGGTTTTTTTCAATGCAGTGATTCACAAAAGCGCCAACGAACTTTTTCTTCAACTCGGGAGCAAGGTCCCAGTAGTGCAGCCAGTTTCCCGCCTCGTCTTTCAAGGGAACGCCGTTCGCCTGCAGGAACAGCGCGCAGGCCTTCTCGTCGCCGCTCAAGCCGGGGACGAACGGCTCGGAAGAGTAAGCAAGGAATCCCACGAGGGGTCGCGAGTTGCGGCCGAACATGCGCAGGTCCCGCAGCACGCGGCAAAAGCCGTTTTCAACCGCCTCCTTCAGCAAAAGGGAGTTCAAGTCCTTGAAGCCCTTCCTGTCCTGCATGTCCCCGACTGCCCCGACTATGCCGAGCTGCGCCAAGTCCGGAAAACGGCGGCGGAAGCAGAAGTAAGCAGTGGATGCGGCGCAAGCCGAGTCTGTTCCCGAAAACCCGAATTCCTCGCAGTTGATGTGCGTCACTGCGCCGGAAGCCGGTTTTTCGAGCTTGTGGTGGTCGATCACTACCATCGTGAACTCGTTGGCCAAGCCCTCCACTGCGCCGATCATGCCCGAGCCGAAGTCGGCGAAAACAATTCCGTCGCACTCCTTTTCCCGCGCCAAGGCAGCCGCGCGTCCGAGCGCCTCCTCGCTCAACTGCTTTTCGTCGTACGCAACAACGGCTTTGCCGCTTCTCTCAAGCGCCCACGCAACCGCAGCGCCTGCTGCCAGGCCGTCGCAGTCGATGTGGTGCACCACCAAAGGCCGTTTTAACGACAGGCAAGCCTCTCCAGCAGCCTCTGCGGCCTCCAAAAACGCCTTCGCATCCCCCGCCAAGCAAATCCCAGTCCCTTAGCGCAGGCAAGCCTAAAAACCCGCCAGCACTCTTTTTGGCGGTTTAACGCAGTTTTTTATTAAGAAGGCCCAAAACCGGTTTGGTGGGCGGTTGTCAAGGGTTTCCCAGCGCACTTTCAACAAAGTAGCAGAGGCAGCGCTGGCTTTCTTGAACGAACGCTATCCAGACCCCCTTTCATGCCGCGAAGTGGCCACCGAACTCGCGCGGGACAACGAGTTTCTCGGCAGAATACTGCTTTTCCTGAAGGAAAAAGACTTGATTCAACAGGTTTACAAGAGCCCCGAGGGACGCGACTACCTGCGTTGGACCAAGTGGACGCTCACCCCGCCAACACGCGCCAAGTTCGAGGCAATTCAGACGTCGTAAACGCCGCCAAGCGCGGGAACAACGGCTTCCGCGCCGGTTGCCTTTTCAATCGACTGCGCGAGTTCGAACGGCTTTTCGCCCTCGCCGTGCACTACGAACACCTTCTGCAGCCCTTTAATGCTTTTTGCAAAGTGCACTAGCTCGCGGTGGTCGCTGTGTGCGGTAAAGGGAGCCTGTGATACCTTCAGGTTGATTTCTATCTTTTTTCGCCGCAACTCGAGTTCTTTGGCTCCCTCGAGCAGCGCCCGGCCGCGGGTTCCCTCGGCTTGGTAGCCCACTAGGATCAGGGAATTCTTCTTGCTTTCGCCCAAGTGCTCCAAGTACGTCAGGATGGGTCCGCCGTTCAGCATTCCCGACGTCGCGAGGACCACGGCCTTGCGTTGTTCGAAGACGTCGCGCCTGTCCTTGCTTTTCGGGACGAGGTAGTACTCGCTTTTGAAGGGGTCGTCGTCGCTCGTCAAAATCCTGCGCTGGACTTCCTTCTTCAAGTAAATAGCGTTGTGGCGGTAGATTCGAAGGGCTTTCTTTATCATTCCGTCCAAGTAAATTGGCGTCTTTTCGAGGACGCCCGAGCGCAGGTAGCTCTCGAGCGTGAACAGGATTTCCTGGCCTCTTCCGATTGCGAAAGTCGGAACCAGCACTTTGCCTTCCTTTTGCAGCGCGCCGTTTACCAAGCCGATGAAAATTCGGTCCGCGTCCCTCGCCGCAATGTGGCGGTCGGCCTTCGCGCCATAAGTGCTTTCGATTATCAGGATTTCCCCGTCCAAACCGGTTTTCGCGCCGTCGAGCAGGCGCGAGCTGCGGAGGTTGATGTCGCCGGAGTAAATTATTTTCTTTTCATCCAAGTTCAGTTCAGTAATCGCGCTGCCGAGAATGTGGCCCGCTTCCTGGAGCCGAATCGGGCCCTTGCCGCGGTCGCTCCACTCGCCGTACTCGAGGATTTCCGTGTGCGTCAGCAGCTTGTCGATGTCGTCCTGCGAGTAGGGCGTAAACTCTTTCTGCAGGCGAAGGTAATCGGCGAGAAGAAGTTGAGTCAAGTCACGCGTGGGCTTCGTCAGGTATACTTTGCCTTCGTAGCCGGCGGCGTACAAAGCTGGACAAAATCCGCTATGATCCATGTGCGCGTGGCTGATTACGACGCGGTCGAGGTTGCGAGCCGTTTTGTTGTCCAGCAACGGAAACTCTTCGCGTTCCTTGAACTTGACTCCGCAGTCCAATAGAATGCGTTCGCTGCCTTCGACTAGAAAGCAGCTTCTGCCTACTTCCCCGGCTGCGCCGAGGAACCTTATTTTCAAAAACTCACCTTGGGAACGGCTTTCGCAAAACGCTTGCGTCAAGCGCGAGCGCTTTCCGAAAACCGCCTTTTAAATGGCTATACTATTTTATTGCGGCCTTCCTTTATTACTGCGATGGCTCTCGAGAACATCTTGCCCTTCCTCAAGACCGCCAAGCCGAAGGAGGCGGCGGAAGCTCCGAAGGCGGGCGCCTGCGCGCTTGAGAAGGAAGAGGCCTTGTTTTACAAGACGCGCGCCGCAGTCTACCGGAAGAT
>JBFMEM010000068.1:0-5332 GCA_040753335.1 Microcaldota archaeon | reverse complement strand
CTCAAGCGCTCGGCGAAGAAATCGCCGTGGGCTACGAAGTGGTTTCGCGCGTCAAGGGCTCCGAACTCGAGGGAATGCAGTACGAGCCTCTTCTCGACGTTCCGCTGCAGCGCGAGTTGGGCGGCAAGGCGCATCACGTCATCCTCAGCCTGCCGATAATGACGAACAAGAAGTACAAGAAGCACGTCATGAGCGCCGAGACGGCCAAGCCAGGCGGCACGAGCGGAGAAAAACAGGCCGTGCAGGCGGAGGAATTCGAGGAATTCGTTACAATGGACGCGGGCGCTGGAATAGTGCACACTGCGCCCGGACACGGCCAGACCGACAACTTCATTGGAAGGCACTACGGCCTGCCGCAAGTTTGTCCCGTCGACGAGCGCGGCAGGCTCACGGAAAAGGCGGGCGAGTTCGCCGGCGTTCCAACTTCCGAGGCGGACGCGCTGATAATGGAGCGACTCGAGCGCGAAGGCAAGCTCCTGCACTCCGATTACTTCACTCACCGCGCCGCAGTGTGCTGGCGTTGCAAGACTCCCCTGATTTTCCGCCTGAGTCCCCAGTGGTACATGAAAGTCGACCCCGTCAAGGAAGAAATCCTTTCTGCCAACGAGTCGATAAACTGGCTGCCCGGCTTCGGCAAAATAAAGTTCCAGAACTGGATTGCAGACCGCGAGGACTGGTGCTTATCCCAGCAAAGGTACTGGGGCATTCCCATGCCCGTCTGGGTCTGCGGCAAGTGCGGCGCCAAGAAAGTCATCGGTTCGAAGAAAGAACTTGCCGAAAACGCGGTCAAAAAATTCGATGCCCCCGCGCTGGCCGACCTACACCGGCACTCGGTTGACTCCATTGAAGTAAAGTGCGCCGCCTGCGGAGGGGCGGCGAAGCGCGTGAAAGACATTTTCACCGTGTGGTTCGACAGCGGCGTCACTCCCTGGGCGTCGCTCGGCTATCCTTTTCAGAACAAGGAATTGTTCGAAAAAATGTTTCCCGCCGCGCTCATATGCGAGTCCCAGGACCAGATCCGCGGGTGGTTCGACTCCCTCATGCTCTGTTCCATGGGCGCCTTCGGAAAGCCATCATACCAAGCGGTCGCGCTCATGGGCTGGGTCCTCGACGAGAAGGGAGAAAAAATGTCGAAGAGCCTCGGCAACGTCATTCTCGGCAAGGACGGCGCGAAAGAACTCGGCGCCGACGTCATCCGCTTGTATTACTGCAGCGAAATCGCGCCATGGGAAGTCCAAAACTTTTCCATGAAAAACGCGAAAGAACTCCAGCGCGACCTCGCGATTTTCTACAACGTCCTCTCGTTCCACCAAATGTACGCGCCGCAGGGCTTTGCGCCGCTTGACTTAATGAAGTCGAGGCTCGCGGTCGAAGACAAGTGGCTGCTATCCCGTGCGAACACTGTTTCCCGCGAAGTAACGGGGCACTTGGAGAAATTCGAGTTCCACCTCGCGGGACGAAAGCTCTTGGACTTCGTCGTAAACGATTTTTCGCGGTGGTACGTCAAGCTCGTGCGCGACCGCGTTTCGCCGAGCGCGGGCGAAGGAGACAAGAAAACCTGCCTTTCGGTAATGCACGCCGTCCTCAAGACTTCCGCGAAACTGTTCGCGCCCATTTCGCCGTTTTTAAGCGAGTACGTCTTCCAGCAGCTCCGCTCCCCCTCGGACGAGAAGAGCGTGCACTACTGCGACTATCCTGCAGAAGGCGGTTCCGACGCGGCATTGGAGCACTCGATGTCGCTCGCGATGCAGGTAACGGAACTCGCCGCGTCCGGCCGGCAAGAAGCGGGAATAAAACTGCGTTGGCCGGTGCGCGAAGTCGTGGCCGTCGGAAGCGAGGCGCACCGCAAGGCCGTCGAACAACTCCGCGAAATTCTCTGCGCTTCGACAAACTCGCTTTCAGTACGCTTTGCCGACGAGGCGCCGCAAGGCGACTACGTTTCACGCGAAGCGAAGGACTGCAAGGTATTCGTGCTAAAGCAACTTGATGAAGAACTCAAGAACACCGCTTTGTTCCGCGAGCTCACGCGCGCGGTGCAGGAAAGCAGGAAGAAAAACGGATTCAACGTCAACGAAGCCATTGCCCTCACGGTTTTTGCCGACGCGGCCACCCTCGCGTTTTTGAAGAAAAAAGAAGGCGAGCTGAAGGCCGGCGTTGGCGCTTCAAGCGTTTCGTTCGCGGCGACTGAAGCGGCTTTGGCCGGCCAGTTTTCGGCCTCGGCCGAACTCGAGGAAAAACGCGTTCTTGCCAAGTACGGCCGCGCCTGAAACCTCCCTTCCACTAATAGAGAACTACTGTGCAGTGGCGACAAACCGAACACTTTATATATTAGTGAATTAAGAATTACTGACATTGCCTCGCGGGTGGGACTGCGGGGCGGTGTTTGTATTGGAAGAAGGGGGTTTTTATGACGCAGTCGAATTCTCTTAGGCTATTCGTAGCAACGTTTCTTTTGTCGGCCTTGTGCCTGACGCTAGTCGGCGCCGCTTTCGCAGGCGCCGCTTTCCTGCCCGCCAAGAACCTCGGCGCGCAGAAAACGCTTCAAATCAAGAGAACAATTGCGGCCGCGCCGCAAGCGATTTCTACTCCAACTCCGACGCCTGCGCCGAAAGCAGGCCCCTTTCCAGGCGCTGACCCAGGAGACGTCTACAGACCCCCGATTGACATGACCCCAAAAGCCATAGACGACACCATCCCCCTCATCGAAGTGCCGGGCATCGACGAGCCTTGTTTCCCCGTCGGGCCAGTTGAGTACCTCGTAATCCACCTGCCCGAGGGAATGACCCACTCGATTCCAGCTGGCCGCACTTCCTTCGGCCTCGGCGTCTACGCTTACAACGGCGCCAACTGCTCGCTCGGACTCCGCAATGCCGACTGGACGCTGACCGGAACCGGTTCCGGCGAAATCAACGAGTACCTCCAAGGCGGCAACAAACTCACTGGAGAACTCGAAGTCGGAGAAAACCTCACTATTCCGACAAGCAATTACGCAGTTAAACTAATTTCCGTTTCTCCCGCGTCCGGCGGACTTCGCGACGCGCAATTCCAGGTATTCAGGTCAAGCGGCGCCCTCGTCGGAACCTACCGCCTCGCCGAACGCGAGTCCACTGACGTAGGGAACTTGAACCTCGAAATCAAGGTAAACAGCATTTCAGACGACTCCTCGCCCGTCGTTAACGTCACGCTGCACTACGGCGGCGCTGCCCAAGCGTCGTTCAAGGCACTGCACGCAGGCAGCCTAACACTGCAAGCCAGCATCCAAGACGAAAACCGCACCATCTCAACAAGCGTTCCCCTGACCGTGAGGCCGTCCGACGCTTACAAAATCGACTTGACTGTTGACCCCGCAATCGGAGCCGTGTTCGCTGGCGAAGAATTCACGCTGAACGCAACCGTCTACGACCGCTACAACAACACCGTCGACGGCGCGCGCGTTTACTTCAACACGACCTACTTCGTTTTCACTGAAACCGGCACCAACGAAACGAATGCATCGACCGTCAACGGCAGCGTAGTGCTGCACATGAACTCCAACACCCCTGGCGCCTCGGTCGTAACCGCTTGGCTCGACAGGCCGACCAGAGGCACGAGCTGTCATTTTAGTGGCGGCCTCCCTTCAGGCAGGATAGTCTGCGTTTCGGATGAAATTCGCTCGCCACGCATTCGCTTGCCCGCAAACTTTTCCGATGACTACAATCCTGTTTACTCCGACGAGGTAACGGTTTGGTTCCTCGCAGGCCAGCCGGCAACGCTACTGCTCACGGCCGAACCTGCTTCAATAGAGGCAGACGGCGTAAGCAACTCCACTATTACCGCGACCGTGCGCGACGCGCTCGGCAACCCGACTGCCGCGATAATCAACTTCTCGACTACCGCAGGAACCCTTTCGGACGACAGCGTCACGGCATACCTCTTTGGCGACGGAACCGTTGAAGTCAACTTGACTGCCTCGCTCGAGGTAGTTGACGCAGTAGTGGCCGCGGTAGCCTACTGGCCGATTGAAAACGTCACGCCAGTAACCGCCCAAATAACCGTTCCCTTCACCGCAGGCCCGCCTGCATCTCTTGAAATGACTTTGTCGACCAACGACACGTACCAAGGCGATCCCGTCGACGTACACATCGTCGTCGAAGACGCCCGCGGACACGTGGTTACTGACGGAACTACCGTCGATTTCTGTGCAACGCCAGAAGTCGGCGCAGTACAGTGCACCACCTACACTACCACGAACGGAACCGTTGACTTCGTGTTCACCTGGCCGGACCCGGTGCGCGTTGACGTGAACGCAACCGCCGGAACTGTTTCGGACAGCGACAGCATCGTCTTCCGCGTGCTTCCGCCTGCTTACCTGCTGCTTGACGCGGTTTCGCCCATGACAATCGGCCAACAGTCTCTTGTTACCGCGACGCTGTTGAACCGCAATTACCTGCCTGTTCCAGACGGAGAAATCATTTCCTTCAATGTCCTTGACGGAGTTGGCTTGCTCAGCGCGCCTGCCGCGACAACCGTTGGCGGAATCGCGCAAGTGAACGTGACTTCCGACGAAAGCGGCTATGTAACCGTAGGCGCCTCGTGGAATTCAACGCTCTTCAACACCACTGACGTACTGTTCGTCGGCGAGCCCGCAAACATTGTTTTGACTGCAGACGATTACACGCCGGAAGCAGGCCAGTCGATTACCCTAACCGCTAACGTGACCGACGAAAACGGCTATCCCGCAGCTGAAGGAACTATTGTCGACTTCGTCGCGCCCGCGGACGTCATCTTCACCGGCTCCAGCATGCCGACCGTTGACGGAATAGCGCAAACAAACGCCTCAAGCACGGTCGCAGGCACTTACGTCATCACTGCCCTGGTTGGCAGCCTGCAGGCAAACGTAACAATAACCGTTTCACCCGCCGCGCCTGACCAAGTGATAATCACTCCAACCGACATCACGCTGCGCGCAGGCGAAGGCCAGCAGTTCAACGCAGTCGTTTACGACGCTTTCGGAAACGTTGTTTCAGCAAGCGTTTCCTGGAGCACCGGAGCACTCGGCTCAATAAATGCTTCGGGCTACTTTACTGCAGTCCGCGCTGGAAACGAAAGCGTTTCAGCAACTGCAGGAACGGTCTCCAACTCCACCAACGTGACGATAAGGCCCGGCGTTTTGGCTTCTCTTGAAGTCACTGCCGTTCCCGCTTCCATTCAAGTCGGCGGAGCAACCTCCACTATTTCAATAACGGGACGCGACGCCAACGGCGACCTCGTCGACGAGGCAGTCAACGTCTCGCTCGACGCAAGCCTCGGAACCCTCTCGGACAGCTCGGTCTTACTCGCTAGCGGAACCGCG
>JBFMEM010000067.1:0-5359 GCA_040753335.1 Microcaldota archaeon | reverse complement strand
CAGGGCCTGGTCACGCGGCCAGACCCGAGTCCGTTGATTGACGCCCAAGGCCAGCTGCCCGACTTCTTCCTCGTCCTAAAGAAAGCCGACGCCGGCGGCGGAGGCGACGCGGGAACGGGAGTGAGGCTCCTGCAAATGAGGGCCAAGGACTTCCAAAGCGTCCTCAACCAAATCGCTGCAGGCACTACTGACGCCCACGGCGAAACGTGGGTCTCCGTCTACCACGAGGAAGGCGCGTTCACGAGAAGGCCCACTGAATTCCAGCGCCTGGGCTCGCTGCCCTACCGCCTGCTCACTAAAGGCGTGTGGGCGGCGGTGGACGCGATTAACGAGTGGCTCGAGACGCCGGAGTTCAACAACGCTTTTCCGTACTTGGCGTACAACAAGGCGGGAGACGTCGAGTACTACCAAGTGCAAGTCGCGGACTCGCCGACGCTGCCCACGCTCAACAAGTACAAGCTCCTGCCCCTCACGCAGCAAGTGGAAGGCGCGGCCGCGGAAATCAACTACGACCAACTCGACGTCGTAGGATTCCTGCAAGGAACCGAAACTCCTGCAAGCGGAACAGTGTCACAGGCAGCCGCCGTAGACGGCGTTAGCTTAGCAAACGGGGGATCTAACGCAACCCCCCCGCAGCCGCAAGCGGCCGCTGAAACCGCCGGCGGCGCGCCGATGTCCGCGAACGCGGCGTTGAAGGGCGAAAACCCGGTGCACGTGGCGAGCTGCTGGGAAGTCGGCGGAAACGTCGCGGGAGACCACTGCGCCGGCGAGAGAGTCATTCCGTCGTGGGTTGAGGTAATGCCGGGAACTTGTCCGGCCGCCGGCTATACTGCTGGCGGCAAGCCAAAGCCGTGCGTAAACGAGTCCGACGGAGTGGTTGCGATAAAGCTGTCGCGCGACGAGGATTCGGAGAAAAACGTTTTGCGCGTTTACGTCAAGCACCCGTGGAGCTATCCCGAGAGCGTGTGCAGCTTCTCGGCAGCCACGTGCGCCAACACTGCCCGCAACTACGCGGAAGCGGTTTTGACTTACTTCGCGGACGAAGGCTATGACATGGCTTACTTTAAGGGAAACGCGTCCACGCTTCCGTGCCGCATCGTGCACTTTCCGCTGCGCCAAGGCCAGCTCGGCCAGGAGCTGGACGAGCCGCCGAACGAGCTCGTCGTCGCGTGCCCGGGACGGGACTACGCGTCTTTCGTGAACGCCAGCTTGAAGCACGTCGCGTCCCACCCGCCCGCGACTACGGTCACGGTGTCGGGCGCCGTCCACAACATCGCGATTCCGAACACGCCCCAGCAGGGAGGCTACGCGTTCTTGATTGAAACCAACGTCACGCTCTGCGCAGGGCCGAGTGCACAGTTGTGCCGCAGCCTGCGCTACGATCCCTTTGCCTTCGTCAGCGCCTGCCGCGTGGCAGTCGACGTCAACGGCCAGCGATGCACTTTCACTAGCCCCCAGCGGCCGAGTCCAACTGGCCCCGACGTCATGTCCCAGGTTGCTGCCGGCGCGTGCGACGGCATTAACTTGACTGTAGGCGGTCCGTTCAACGACTACCTCGTCTTGGGCGTCAAGGACTCGCTGCGTCCAACGAGCGTAAACGTTTCCGTCACCAACACGCAGAGGTGTCCGCAGGCGAATTCGTTGAACTACTCGATTCCAAGCGGGGCCCCTGCGCTGGAAGGCCAGGCGGTGCTGCAGCCGCCAACGACGGCCGGCTTTGTCGCGCCGCCGTTCGCCCACCAAGAAGGCTTTACGGCCGCGGACAACGTCATCGACGAAGTCGAAGGAATTCAAGTCGGCGGAGTCGAATTCAAGAAAAGCGGTTCGAAGCTAATCGCGCGCTTCGCAGTCAGCGGAAGTGCCGCGGACTGGGCGGTGTTTGCGTTCGTGAACACGAGCACTTCGTCGGGCTGGGAGTGGATGGAAACCAGTTTCGAGGAAGTGGCGAGCGGGGCGACGCAGGAAATCGAGGTCAGCACCGGCGGGGCGCCGGCGCAGTACCGTTACATTGCCGAGCTCTTCATCTGCGAAGAGGGCTGGGTCATCGGCAGCCGCGCACACAACGAAAAACTGAGGGAAGCCATTAACGCCGTCAACAGCGGTTCGGAAGTGCCGGCGATAGTGCGCCAGCACTGCGTAATCGCGCACGTGCACTTGAACCACTTGACTTGAATTTTTTTCCTTTCATTTTTAAAGGACGAAAAAGCATGTAAAAACTGGGTTGAAAGCAATTGGGTTTGGAAGGGTTTTACGCAGGCGTGCAGGAAAAGTGGGAGGGCTTTCTCGAGTGGTGCGACGAGAAAGGCATTCCACTGCGCGGCGTCTGCGACTCGCTGGAAGAACGAGGAATTCCCGCCCTGCCGCTGTTCGTTGCAGTAATTCTCGCAATTGTTTTCGCCGCCCTGTGGTTTGCCGTCGTCGGCCCAGTGTTGTTGCCCGCCCTCACGAGCACCACGCTGCGGCTGCAAGTAGTTGACGAAGCGGGCTCGCCGATTTCAGGCGCAGTAGTTGCCCTACGCGTTTCCGGAGTCGGGCAAGTGGCGCAAAACGTGTCCGACGAAGATGGTTACGTTTATTTCTCGAACGTCCCCGCGGGCGAGGTGACCGCAGAAGCGACTGCGGGAGCGGACTACGAGCCGGGCTCGGATTCTTACGCACTCGAAGCAGGCAAGCCCAAGTCCGCGAAGCTCAGGCTCACCAGCGTCCTCCTATTACGCGTTTCCCTCCGCCTGGAAATACAGGGCCCGCCTGCCGCGAACGTGACGCTGTGGAGCGAGAACAAGGAAAGACAGCTTGACACGAAGTTCGGCTCCATTGTTTCTTTCGACGTGGACGCCAACACGAACTACGTCGTAACAGCCGAGGCAACTGGCTACAGGCCAGAGGAGCGCACGATTCCCGTTGCAATGGTGAACACTGCGCCGCAGATAATCCGAATGTGGAAGCTCGGCGAAACGCCGAAGGCAAGGCTGCACGTAATGATTCGCGAGGCAGTTGGCCTCGAGGGCGCGCCAATAGAAAACGCCACTGTTGAAGTGCGGGCGAACGGAACAGGGGAAACGCTTGCGACTCTTTCGACCGACGCCGAGGGCAGGACCGAGGCAGTCGAGCTGCCGGTCGGCTCTTCTTACTCGGTTTTCGCGTCCGCCGAAGGATTTCTGTCAAAGTCGTCTCCGGTGCAGGCGCTGGAAACTGGCGAGAACTACGTTTACGTGAGGCTCGCGAGGAAAACAGCTGAAAATTCGAAGGGAATTACGGTAAGCGTCGTGGACGAGGACGGAAACTTCGTGGAAAGCCCGGTTGTCACGCTGTACTGCGGCGTTCCAGCGTCAAAGCGCGAGGAATCAACTCCTTTTGACGGAATCGCGTCGTTCGACGCGCCGGCAGGCGAGCAGTGTCTGGTCACGGCGTTCAAGGAAGGGTTTTTGCCCCAATCGATTTCCCTCGTTGAAGAAGGCGAGTTTACGCTAATGCTTTCCACGCCGACTTCAGCCAATTCGGCTGAGCTGGAAGTCCGCGTTTCCGACAGAAACGGCCTTCCCGCTCCTGCCGCGGCTGTCGCAGTGTTTTTCCAAAACGGTTTTCCAACAGGCGTTCCGGAACAACGCGCCGGCCTCGACGGAAAAACGGTTTTCCCGCGCCTGGGGCTCGGCGACTACGAAGCCCGCGCTTCGTCGGCAAACAAGTTCGGCGCAACCCAGTTCACGCTGACTCCGGGAGAAACGAACGTGGTTGCGGTCCAACTCGCGCCAACGAAGGCAACCATTGCCTTCGAAGCAATAGACTATTACTCGAACGCGCCGGTTGCAGGCGCGTTGGTTTCGTTGACTGACGCCGCAGGCAATGCAGAGAATTGCACTACGAACGGCCAAGGAAAGTGCTCGGTCCAAGCGGAGGAAGGCCGCGCGGCTTATTCCGTGGCCGCCGCAGGCTACGGAAGCCACTCTGCTGAATTAAACACGGTCGGCGGCAGCACAGTCAACGAGTCGGTTAGGCTCGTGAGCTCCGCAGTAGCGGCTTCGGTGAAACTCGTTTTCCTGGGCGTCTTCGACTCGAAGGGCAAGCGCGTTTCAACGCTTGCGCCTGCGTCGGTTTACTCGGCGAAGTACTTGATTCGCTCGATTCCGGCGTCGTTCGAGTCCGCGGAAGCGTTCATTTTGCTGGGGACCTCTCAGGGAAGCCTGGAGCAAGAGGCTGCTGAAATAATTGATTACTACGCGCCGGACGCGTTCGTCGAAGGCGGGCTGGACTTTTCTTCGGCCGCGTACGAGGAAGAGGAAGAGCTTCCAGCGACGCCGACTCCCGTTGCGCTTGAAATCCTCAACACTACCGAGCAAGTCAACGCCAGCCCAACCGGCGGCGTGCCGCAGCTTCCTTCAACCGTGGGCACGTCGCAGTCGCTGAATGCCGAGGGCTACAAGTGGGCTCGCTTCCGCTTCGCGCCGTTCCAGGGCTCGAAGGAAATCCGCGTCGTGTTCAGGACGCGCGCGGTTTCCGAAGCAACTCTTTCGCTGAGCCACCGCAGCGCTTTCAAGACCGCAACAGGCGTGCTGCGCGACCCGGAAGACACTGCCGCGGGGGTTTCCAAGCCCGAGCTGCTCGCGCGCACCGCTCTCTCGGGAAACTATGAAGTAAGCTTCCAAGGAGAATGCATCGGAAGCCTGTGCGTACAGGCTTTTCTCGAGGGCTTGACGGGAAAAACAGGGGCGGGAACTTTCGAAGCCCTTGTTCCCGAGGAATTTAATTTGAAGTTCAAAGTGATTTCGGCGGCCGGCAGCGCACGCGTCACGGCGTCAACTGAAAGCAGTGCGCTGCAGTTGCTCGAGGCGAGGAGCGGGGCAAGCAGGCTGCCTGCCCGGCCGACTGAAGAGCAGCTGCAGGAACTCTCGCTGCCGTCGGTCGCAAGCGGCGGCGAAGGCAGCTTCAAAATAAAGGCGAGGTCTTTTGCGCAAGACGCGCAACTCGCGCTCTCGGTTTCGACAGGCGAGGACGTCTTCGAAAAAACTTTTTCACTGAGGGTTGCGAACAGCAGGAACAACCTGAAAGTAGAGGTAAGGCCGGCCGTGCTCAAGGCGCTTGAGCAGAACAAGGTTTCGTTCACGGTAATCGACGCGTTCAACCAACCGGTTTCAACAGCAAGGGTTTCAGTGGGCGCCGAAGACGACGCGCTCGGAATAGTGTTGGAGTCGTCGGCGGCAGCCGAGGAAGGAAGCGCCCAGCACCGCCAAGGCGTTTACGTGATAGACGCAATCGAGCCAAGGCGCATCGGCGAAGTCGACTACAAGGTGGAAGCAGAAGGATTCCGCACGAAGAAGGGAGCGCTTCAAGTAATTGCGCAAAAACTTTTTTCAATAGAACC
>JBFMEM010000066.1:3970-5495 GCA_040753335.1 Microcaldota archaeon | reverse complement strand
GTAACTTAGTCGGGGTCGAAGCCAATGTGATGCAAGTTGCCTGGATTGACTGTAAGGTTCGCCGTTCCGCTGGTGTTTCCGACGGAAGCCGAAACAACTACCGCTCCGGTTACTGTTGAAAGAAAGTAGCCTGAAGCGTTTATTGTTCCGCTGCCGCTGACCACGTTCCAGTAGGGCGTGATTGAAACGGAGTTGTTGAGCGCGTCGTAGCCGACGGCAGTGAACTGCACGCCTTCTCCAGCGCGGACTGTTGACGCGCTTGAAGTGACTACCATGCGGCTCAACGAAGACGAGATTATGTTGAGCGTGATTGAAGCTGAAACGTTTTCAACCGAAACGGTTACGGTCACGTTGCCCGCGCGGCTTCCGTAAAACGAGCCGTCTGCGGCAACGCGGCCCGCGCCCGTGCCGTTAACAACCGTGAACGAAGGAACGAGGCCGCCTGCGTAAGCGCCGGCTGGAACCACCTGCGTGTTGCCGTAAACGTCGGTGGCGGTGACAGTCAAGTGCGCTCGCGGCGAAGTTTCGTTGGCTTCGACGGTCGTTTGGTCGCTTGAAAGCGACACGTTGCTGATTTGACCGAGAGTGACCGTTCCGGAAGCGGCTCCGCTGTAATTGGCGAACGAAGCGTTTACTGTGAAAGTGCCGGTCGAGTTTCCCGCGGTAAGAAGGCCCGTGTTTGAAACGCTGGCCTGCGAGCCATTCGTGTTGGTGAGAGTCCAAGTCAATAGAACAAGCCACTCAGTAGGCACTTGGGCGATTACGTTGCCGTAAGCGTCGGCAGCGGCGAGGCTCAGCTGCTGAGTCATTCCGGCACGAACCGAAAGAGGCGAAGGAGTAATGACATAGTGGTCCTGCACGCCAGGCGAAACAGTGACGGTGGCGTTGGCAATGCGGTCGCCGGCCGCGACGGAGATTACCGAAGTGCCTGCGGCACGTCCGCGCACCGTAGCAACCGAAGAATTGACAGTTATTTCGGCGACCGAGGCGTTGGAAACGCTCCACACCATTGAAACAGGTATTTCGGCGCCGTAAGTGTTGCGCGCGATTGCAGTGAATTCGACTGTCTCGCTAGAACGAATGGAAGCGTTCGAAGGCGTTATCGAAAGGGACGAGAGATTGCCTGCGACGATGTTCACCGAAGTAGTTGCATTACCACACACATGGAACTGCATTCCGTAGAAGCACAGGGCTTTGACGACCACCGTAGCGGTTCCGACTCTGGTTCCAGTGAACCTGCCGTTTACGTCGATTGTGCCGTCGCCGGTTCCAGCCGCGACGCCCCACATTTCAATGAATTCAAAGGAGTTGCCGGCGTCATCGTAAGCAACTGCGCTGAAGCGCAAGGGGTTTCCTGCAGTGACAGTTGGGTCGGAGGGAGTTATTACGATGCGGTCGATGCCGCCATGCCTTACCGTGAAGTTACGCGAGCCGCTGGCAGTGCCGTTGTGCAGCGTCGCCGTAATAGTCGCGTTGCCAACTTCATGCGCTATCACCGAAACGTTTTGCGCACCGGCTGAAGTAG
>JBFMEM010000066.1:0-3960 GCA_040753335.1 Microcaldota archaeon | reverse complement strand
ATCGCTGGTGGTCCAGTCGAAAGTCGCGTTCGGCATGACCAAGCCAAGGCCGTCGCGCGCAACCGCCCTGAGCGTGAGTTCGTTGCCCGAAGAAAGAGTCGAAATGGAAGTGTTTATCTCGACGGAAACGCGGCCCACGTCGATTCCCGGAATTCTCTGCAGGTCGTCGCGGTCGGGGCGCAAAACCTCGATGGTTGGCGGCATGCTTCCGTTGGAAGCAATCTGCGCCGAGGCAGTTGCGTTAACCAAGCGAGGCCAGCGAGCTATTTCCCGCGGGTCCGAGGAGAGGCTTGGCGTCGAAGCAGTTACGGTGACGTTTCCCTCGCTAACTGCAGTCAGCAAGCCCTTTGAAGAAATGGTTGCCTGTGGTCCCGAGACGCTCCACGTGATGGACGCGTTTTTGACCACTTTGCCATCCAAGTAATAGGAGGCAGTGAACCGCTGGGTCTCGCCAATGCGAAGGCTGGCTGTAGCCGGAGATATTTTTACGTACTCCCTCTTAAAGGAAGTAAGGGATTTCGAAACGAAGACGGCGTGCGCTTGAGAAGCGACGCCGACAATCAAAACTAGTGCTAGTACAGCGAAAATGGTTCGCCAATTCATTTACTGCCCACCTTTGCCGATAGTATTAGCGAAAAACCACTATTTAAAAGTATGCACTGGCGAGTAGTTACAACTTTCCAGTGCTTGTTTTTGCCTGCGGCCCGAAACGCCCCGCGGCACGGTTTTAAAGCAGGCGAGCCAAGAACAAGTCTGGCGAGGCGCGGTGGCGAGCAGGCTGAAGAAGGCGGTGGTGGGGGCGGCGATTCTGGCTGCCTTGGCCCTCGGCGGCGGAGAGCGCGCCAAAAAGAGGGTGGAGCCGGCCGTGGAACGCGAGCCAGCCACTCAAGTGGAAGAAAGGCCGCCGGCGCAACGCGGGCCTCCCTTGTCTCCACGCGGCGGCCTCTACTTCGGCAGGGGCTGTCCCCCGGAAGACGAGGGGCAGTGGGCCGCACACTCGGGCTTCGGTAACCTCCACTTGGCCGGCACGAGGGGCGGAAAGGCGCGGTTCGCCTACTCCCTGTCGGACAGGTGCGGCAAAACCGAGTTAAAGCAATTTTTTTGGAAACCCGGGGAGACGGTGCGTTTTGAACAGGGCCGAACTAGCCTAGCACTGACGCTGGCAAGGCTTTCCGGCAAAGGCGCGGTCTTCGTTCAACGCCACGCCGTCGTCGGGCCGGAGAAAAAAGGAGCGTTCACGGTCCCCGTCGGAGGAAAGGTGAACACGGCGGACGCCGTCGGCGGCGAAACCAGCGTGGAAAAAAAGTGGATTCGAGTGCTCCTGGGGTCAACGCCGCTTCTTCCAAAAAAATGGGGCAAGGCAGTGCAAGCCGAGCTCGGCGAATCGCACAAGCAGTGGGCCTCTGGAATGCGGCTGCTCGGCGAACAATAGGCTCAGCCGGCCGAAGTCTGCAGCGGACTGCCGTACAAAACAAGCGACTCGATGTTGGTGAACTCGTGCGTTGACGCGAGGGCAAGGAACGCGTCTCTTTCCTGCGCGAGTTCGCTTAGTTCCGCTTTTTTCTCCTCAAGCTTTTGATAAAGCTGTAAGAGGATGCAGGCGCGCGTGTCGTCCGTGCCGACGGACGTTCCAAAGCAGTGGGGGTACTTCTTCGAGTAGCTCTTCTTCATTTGGAATATTGTCGGCCTCGTGTTGTTGTACTCGTCAACCGCCTTCTGCAGGTCGTCGACCGCCGTGCTCAGCTTGTCCGTCTTGCCCTCGTAGTCCGCGAGCGTGCTGCGGGCGGCCAAGCCGCCGCCTTTGTAGCCGCTTTGCTTGACCTCAAGAAAGCGCTTGCCCAGCGTCGCGTCGTGTTTTTCCAAAAAGCTTTCTATCAAATCGAAGTAAGACGCGTCGTCGGCGTCGTAAGAATTGCGGGCGCGCCCGATTATTGCGCGAGAGCCGACCCGCGCGGCAGCAAGCACGATTGAATCATCTTCGTGGTTAACCGTTTGCCCCGCTTCGTTGCGGTCTATCGCGCCGTTGTAGCACGAGTTGGAAAAGAAAGCAGGCTTGCCGACAAGTAACTCGTTTTTGGAAATCAGGTCGTAAAACTGGTCGGTTTCCAACATGACGTACTGCCGCGCCACGTCCGTCGTTCCCGGCTTCTTGTCCTGGGCCGCGAAACTCTTTCCAGAGCCGTGGGCAAGGAACGCCACGACCGCGGCACCCGAAACATCGGCTGCCGAGCCATTCGTGTCGCAGGCAGCCGTTTTCGTAATTTTGGCGCCTACGCCGCCTAGGCGCCGGCATTCCGCGGGAGCCCCGGCGACGCAGCGGCCGGCTGCGTCGCGGTAGGCCCTGCAGTCGTCGCTGTCCTCGCACAAGACTTCCTGGTCCTGGTAGTACCGGCAGAACGTCGGCGCGAGCTTGCAGGCCGCGGCCTGACCGCACTCTTTTCCAAAAAGCCGGTCGGACAAGTCGTCGACGAGGGGGCGTATGAAACAGTTTCCCGGCGAGCCGCAAGCGTCGCCGGCGAGAACGACTTGCGACAGCTTTATTTCCCTCGAGTTGACCGCGGCCTCGATCATCGCGATTATTGGCTGAGGCGGCGCTTTCGGCGACTTAATGACCGTCGGAAAGCGCGAGACTATCACCGAAGGCGCTACTCCGTTCTTCGGCTGGGAATAGGGGTCGTCGGAAGGCACTCTTCCGTCAGCGCTCTCGTAGTACTTGCCGTCCGCCGTTTCCGTTGGAACGTCCGGCCTGTAGGGCATTGGAACCACGCCGACTCCGCCGAGGATTATGAGGTACTTGGACTTGGTGTCCGCCAGGATGCCGCGAACCAGCGGAACGAGTTTCCTCGAGTCTTTAGGCGACGCCATTGACGCGGCCTGCGTTGCAGCAGCAAAGTCGTTTGAGTTCGGGGCGCCAAAGGACCTTTGGGTGTCCGGACTGTCGAGTTCTACGTAACGCGCGGTCTTGGATGAAAGCACGCTCTCGACGTAGGACTTGACTGCCTGCGTGAACGTCTTGCCGCGCCAGCTCGTGGTTTGGTCCATCTTGCTTCCGACTGTCACGAGCGTGACGTCGGCCTTGCAGGGAATGGAAAACCTGAGCAGCGCCGTCTTCTTTGCAAGCGCTTGGGCGCCGACGCTGAAATTGACTCTTAGCCAGTAGTTCAGGCCGCAGGTCTGGCACAAGGGATCGTACCCCAGAGACACTGCATAGCCGCCGCCCGCCAGGTTGCCCTGCGTCAGCGTAAAGCACTTGTCCAACTGCTCGTAGGAAGTCGGCGGCCACGCGCCGCTGTACTCTATTGCAACGGGACGGAAAGTGATTACCTGCTGACCCTTCGGCTTTATTTCAATGATGGAATTCCGGTGCAGCGAATCGAATTCCAGGTTCTCGGCCTCAAAATAAATGAATGGATTCAGAACGGAAACTTCCTCCACCGCCGGCTGCGTTTGAGCCGGCGCCTGGGGAACGCTTTGTTCACCGTAGCAGACGCAGTCGCACTCCCACGAGGACGTCTCCTGGCAGTGTTGGGCGATCACTTCTATCTGGGCCGGCGTAAATGATTCACAGCCGGGAACATTGCAGACGTAGGGCGCCTGCGCGGCCGCCGCGATTCCCGCGAAAAACAACAAGAGGAATATGCCTTTCATCGAAGGACATTCAGAAAAACAGGGCATATATCCCTTACGGATGCACGACGGACTTGCATCCCTCTTTTTCGACGATTACTGTTGTCTCGCTTTGGGAAACTGTTCCCCCTGTTGATTCGCGGAGGCCGTGGTAGGGGTGAATTACCTCTTGGCGCGCCAAGTCGGCCAACGCGAGCTTGAACTGGGTTGAGGAAACGTCGAACTTCGGCGCCAGCCAGCGCACTGCAAAGGGAAGTAGCTTGTATTTTTCGGCCGCGTGCTCGGCGAGGGCGCGGCTGGCCGGCAGCCTGACCTTCTTTTCGCCTATCATCG